>JBDIAP010000004.1:0-61294 GCA_039812485.1 Kineosphaera sp. | reverse complement strand
CTCTCCAAACGAAACAGATCCGCCACTGGTCGTTGACGCGGACGCTGTGCTGACCTTTGCGGTCACCCTTCAGCTGCTCCAACCGATTCCCTGGCGGGATGCGCAGGTCCTCCACTTCAGCAGCCGCATGGATGAGCTCAAGCTTGCGCAGCACGGCGCGCTGGATCCTGCGATCGAGCGTGCGGACGTACTGCTCGTGCCAGATCCGTTCGGTGTCCTTGGTGCCGAACGACCTGATCACGTACACATCGTATAACGAAGAACGTCAATAACGCTAGACGTTAAACCTGAACTCGACCACGTCACCGTCGGCCATGACGTACTCCTTGCCCTCCATGCGGACCTTGCCGCCCGCCTTGGCGGCGGCCATCGACCCGGCGGCGACGAGATCGTCGAAGGAGACGATCTCGGCCTTGATGAAGCCCTTCTGGAAGTCGGTGTGGATGACCCCGGCGGCCTGCGGGGCGGTCCAGCCCTGGCGGATCGTCCAGGCGCGCGACTCCTTGGGCCCGGCGGTGAGGTAGGTCTGCAGGCCCAGGGTGCGGAATCCCTTGTGTGCCAACTGCTCCAGCCCCGGCTCGGTGACCCCGACGGACTCCAGAAGCTCGGCGGCCTCGGCCTCGTCGAGCTCGGCGAGGTCCATCTCGAGCTTGGCGTTGAGGAAGATCGCCTCGGCGGGCGCGACGAGCGCCTGGAGCTGCGCCTGGAGCGCCTCGTCGGTGAGCTGGTCCTCGTCGACGTTGAAGACGTAGAGGAACGGCTTGGTCGTCATGAGCCCCAGCTCGCGCAGCAGCGCCGGGTCGATACCCGCCTCCGCACCCTTGGCGAAGAGGGTGTCCCCCCGCTCGAGCACGGCCTGCGCGGCGAGCGCCGCGTCGAGGACCGCCTTGTCCGTCTTCTTGCCCTTGACCTCCTTCTCCAACCGCGGCACGGCCTTCTCGAGGGTCTGCAGGTCGGCGAGGATGAGCTCGGTGTTGATCGTCTCGATGTCCGAGCCGGGGTCGACCTTGCCGTCGACGTGTGTGACATCGTCGTCGACGAACGCGCGGATGACCTGGCAGATCGCGTCGGCCTCACGGATGTTCGCGAGGAACTTGTTGCCCAGGCCCTCCCCCGTCGACGCGCCGCGCACGATGCCGGCGATGTCGACGAACGACACTGTCGCGGGGAGGATCTTCTCGCTGCCGAAGATGCCCGCCAGGGTCTGCAGGCGCGGATCGGGCAGCGGCACCACGCCGACGTTGGGCTCGATCGTCGCGAAGGGGTAGTTCGCCGCGAGCACGTTGTTCTTGGTCAGGGCGTTGAACATGGTCGACTTGCCGACGTTGGGCAGACCGACGATTCCGATAGTGAGGGCCACGGGGACAGGAGTCTAGTCGCGGGGAGCCGGGGGCCCGACCGCTCGCTACGGTGTGGGGCGTGGCCACCGACGACACTCGCACCCTCGACCCGCTTCCCGACCGCCCCGCGCCGGACAACCCCGGCGGCAAGCTCGTGCTGCTGCGTCATGGCGAGACCGAGTGGTCCAAGTCCGGTCAGCACACCGGGCTCACCGACATCCCGCTCACGGCCCGTGGCGAACAGCTGGCGCGGCAGGCGGGCGAGCTCGTGCGGTGCTACGACTTCGGGCTCGTGCTCTGCTCGCCCCTGGAGCGGGCCCGACGCACCGCCGAACTCGCGGGGCTCACGGCGCAGGTCGATCCGCTGCTCGTCGAGTGGGACTACGGCGGATATGAGGGGCGCACGACCCATGACATCCGCGCCGAGCTCGGCTACCAGTGGACGGCGTTCACCCACGGCGTGGTCCGCGGCGACACGCCCGGCGAGACCGTCGAAGAGGTCGCCGCGCGGGCCTCACGGGTGTTGACCCGGGTGCTGCCGGCGATGGTCGACCACGATGTCGCGCTCGTCGCCCACGGGCACTACCTGCGCATCCTCACGGCCGTGTTCCTGCGGTTGGCACCGCGATTCGGCGCCGCGATCACCCTGGACGCGGGGTCGGTGAGCGTGCTCGGCTACTACCGCGAGGCCCCCGCGATCCTCGTGTGGAACCAGGGGCCGCAGCTGCCGATGACCCCCTCGGAGTCCTGACGCCCGCCGGGGCCGGCGCGCCTATCGGCCTCGCATCCGCCTCGCATCCGCCTCACATCCGCACGGCGGCGAGCTGCCGGGACTGGGCGACGAGCCGCCCCGTGGAGTCCCAGATGCGGGCGTCCTCCTCCATGAGTCCGCCGGCGAGCGTGTCGCTCGTCAGCTCGGCGAAGACCCACCCGGGTGCCGGGCGGGCGCGCACGTGCGCCGTGAGCTCGAGCGTCGGCACCCACCCGGCGAGTCCGAGGTCGAACGCCACCGGCGGCATCGCATCGAGCGACATGAGCAGCGAGATCGCGTCCATGTCGCGCCCGTCGGCGAAGCGCATCCAGCCCCGCATGACGCCCTGACGCGACGGCTTGCCGACGGTCCAGCCGACGCAACTCGGATCGAGGCGTAGGTCGAGTCGCTCCAGAATCGGCGGCCGCAGCCGCTCTGGGGCGAGCTGGGCGTCGACGCAGTCGTCGGGGGCGGGCGCGGCGGGCATCGACGGCGTGCGCACGGCATCCACGGACCCGGCGAGGTCGCCGAAGGTCGCGAGCGCGCGCAGGCGTTCGACCTGCTCACCGTCACTGTCACCCTGGTAGACCGACACCTGGCCGGTGCTCATGGCCCGCCCCACGCGCGCGATGCTCGGCCGCACCGACACGTCGCCGGGGCGGGTCGGGGAGAGGAAATACGCGCTGACGGCCAGCGGCTCGAGGTGTGCCGCCTCCGCCCCGCCACCGGCCTCGAGCACATCGCGCAGCGCCCTCGCGGCGAGCGCCATGACGACGCCGCCGTTGACGGCGTCGGCGATCGTCCAGCCGGCATCGAGGGCGCCGACGAGTTCAACACCCTCCCTCCTGCCCGTCGCAGCGGAACGGGCGGGCTGGGCCGCGCGCAGAGTCATCGCTTCGTCGAACACGCTCACCGGCACTGCCTATCACGCCGGACGTCGGCCACTCCCGGAGCGGCCATGCAGTGGCGACACTGGGTGAGCCGCATCGTCATTCGCACCCGAAGGAGCCCGGAGGGCGAGTGCCGGGTCTGCCTCGGGAGTGTCGTCGCGAGTCTTGTCGGTGGTCGGTGACACCGTGCTTGTCATGACGCAGATCCCGATCGTGTTGCTCGCGCTCCTCGCGGGCGCGGCCCTCGGCGCCGTCCTGGCCTGGCTCCTCGTGCGCACCCGCTACGCCGCCGAGCTCGCCGCCGGAGACGCCGAGCGGCTCGGTCTGCGCGAGCGGCTCGACGACCTCGCTGCTCGCCGGGAGCAGGACGACGAGGCGGCCCTGGCCCTGGCGCCGCTGACCTCGGCGCTCGCCCGGGTGGAGCGCCAGGTCGGCGTGTTGGAGCGCGACCGCGCCGAGCAATTCGGGCTGCTCGGCGAGCGGCTCGGCGAGGTCAGCGCGTCGACCAGGGCCCTGCGCGAGCAGACGGCCACGCTCGCCGGCTCCCTCAACGCCTCGACCGTGCGAGGTCTGTGGGGCGAGACGCAGCTGCGCCGGGTGCTGGAGACGGCCGGCATGCTGGGGCGCTGCGACTTCGACGAGCAGGTGCGCGCGGTGAGCCGGCACGAGGCAGCCGTTCGACCCGATGTCGTCGTGCGGCTGCCCGGAGACAAGGTGCTCGTCGTCGACGCGAAGGCGCCGCTCAGCGCCTTCCTCGACGCGCAGCGGGCCACCCTCTCGCCCGCCGATCGCGACGCCCGTCTGGCGGCCCACGCCGACGCGCTCCGCCGCCACGTCGAGGGGCTCGCGGCCAAGGACTACTGGTCGGCGTTCGAGGAGTCGCCCCGACTCGTCGTGTGCTTCGTGCCGAGCGAGGCCGTGTTGGCGGCCGCCATCGAGCACGATCCGGCGCTCTTCGAGAGCGCGATGCGCCGGCACGTAGCGCTGGCCTCGCCCGCGACCCTGCTGGCTCTGCTCCGCACGATCGCCCATGCCTGGCAGCAGGATTCGCTGACCGCCAACGCGCGCGAGCTGCTGGTCCTCGGTCGCGAGCTGCACGAGCGGCTCGGCACGCTCAGCGCGCACGTCTCCCGGATGGGCGGCAGCCTGCGCCGCAGCGTCGAGGCCTACAACGCCATGGTCGGCACTCTCGAGTCGCGCGTGCTCATCACGACCCGCCGGATGCACGACCTCGACCTCGCCCCGGAGGCGGTGCCGGCGCCGCCTCCTGTCGAGGCGACCCCCCGCGCCCTGACTGCCGCCGAACTGCTCACCGCCGGGCTGGAGCACCCCAGCGGCTGGTCCGAACGTGACGCGCGGCACCTGCACGACGCGGCCGAGACCGACCGGCCCGGCGGTGCGGGTCGTCACACCGCGTGACGAGCCGACGGCCCGCCACGGGGCGATCAGGCGGCGACGACGAGGGCCTGCGTGAGGAGTGTCATGAGCGTGTCGACGACGCCACGCACCTGGGACACGACCTCCCGGCGCCGTCGGCGTCCGCCCGCACATCGGAGGTGGAGGCGACCCGCGCCCGCTCCTCGAGACGGGCCCCGGCGACAGTGGGCACCTTGCGGTCGAGTCTCAGTGCACGCCTCAGTGCAGGTGCGTCGACGCGTCGTGCTGCACCTTGCCGTCACCCACGAGGCCTCGCGCCTTCATGTCGCGCCGCAGCTCGTTGGGCAGTGCGAAGAGCAGACTCTCCTCGGCGGCCACCACCGGCTCGACGTCGCCATAGCCACGCTCGGCGAGGTAGGCGAGCACGTCCCGCACGAGCACCTCGGGCACCGACGCGCCGCTGGTGACGCCCACGGTCGCCACCCCCTCCAGCCAGGCGTCGTCGATCTCGTCGGCGTAGTCGACGAGATGTCCGTCCCTGGCGCCGTGCTCGAGCGCCACCTCGACGAGACGCACGGAGTTCGAGGAGTTGCGGGAGCCGACGACGATCATGAGATCGGTGTCGCGGGCCATCGCCTTGACGGCCAGCTGCCGGTTCTGCGTCGCGTAGCAGATGTCGTCGCTCGGCGGGTCCGCCAGCTTGGGGAAGCGCTCCCGCAGCCGGCGCACGGTCTCCATCGTCTCGTCGACCGAGAGCGTCGTCTGCGAGAGCCACACGACCTTCTCCGGGTCGCGCACGACGACATTGCCGACATCGTCCGGCCCGTCGACGATCGTGATGTGGTCGGGCGCCTCGCCCGACGTGCCGACGACCTCCTCGTGCCCCTCGTGCCCGATGAGCAGGATGTCGTAGTCGGAGTCGGCGAACCGCACGGCCTCGCGGTGCACCTTCGTCACGAGCGGACACGTCGCGTCGATCGTCTTCAGCGACAGCGCCTTCGCCTCCTCGTGCACGACCGGCGCCACCCCATGCGCCGAGAAGACGACCGTGGCACCCGCCGGCACCTCCTGGGTCTCGTCGACGAAGATCGCGCCGCGCTTCTCCAGCGTCGACACGACGTGCTTGTTGTGCACGATCTGCTTGCGCACATAGACAGGCGGGCCGTAGAGCTCCAGGGCCTTCTCGACCGTCACGACGGCGCGATCGACGCCGGCGCAGTATCCGCGGGGCGCAGCGAGCAGGACCTTCTTGGCAGCAGTCACCCGCCCATCCTAGGAAGGGCGGCTGGACGCCGCCTCCACGCCGACCGGCCCGCCAGGCTCCCCGACCGATCCCGGCCGACCCGGCGACGCGCCGCCACACCCGCGGGGCGGCCGAGCCTTGTCGGTGCTCTGTTGAATACTGACGCGCGTGAGCCAATCCGCCGCCTTGCCCGCCCGGGCCGCCGACACGAGCGCCGAGCAGCCGTGGCCGGTGCGCCTGCTCTCGGCCAAGATCGGCGACTACGTGGCGAAGATGTCGGCGGTGTGGGTCGAGGGCCAGATCGTGCAGCTCAACCGGCGCGGCGACGCGCAATACTGCTACGTCACGCTGCGCGACGCCGATGCCGACGTCTCGCTCCCGGTGTCGATCCCGGTGCGCGCGTTCGAGATCGCGGGCATGCCGCTGCACCACGGGGCGCGGGTCGTCGTGCACCTCAAGCCCGCGTTCTGGCCGAAGCGCGGCACGCTGCAGATGGAGGCGCGCGCGATCCGACCGGTGGGCGAGGGCGAGCTCCTCGCGCGTCTGGAGCAGCTCAAGCGCATGCTCGCGGCCGAAGGCCTGTTCGCCCCCGAGCTCAAGCGCCGGCTGCCGTTCCTGCCCGGTTGCGTCGGGCTCATCTGCGGCCGCAACAGCGCCGCCGAGCGCGACGTCGTGGAGAACGCGCGCCGCCGCTGGCCGGCCCTGCGTTTCGAGATCCGGCAGGTGCCCGTGCAGGGCACCGACGCCGTGGGCGCGGTGCGCTCGGCGCTCGAGGAGCTCGACGCGCTGGGCCACGTCGACGTCATCGTCATCACCCGCGGGGGCGGCTCGTTCGAAGACCTCCTGCCGTTCAGCAACGAAGCCCTCGTGCGGGCCGTCAGCGCGGCCCGCACCCCCATCGTCAGCGCCATCGGCCACGACATCGACACTCCCCTGCTCGACTTCGTCGCCGACGTCCGGGCCTCGACGCCGACCGACGCCGCCAAGCGCATCGTGCCCGATGCCGCCGCCGAGCTGGCCGGGCTCGACCGCGCTCGCTCCCGCATCCGCGGCGCCCTGGAGCGCCGCCTCGCCGGCGAGGCCGACCGGCTTGCCACGATCCGTTCCCGACCCGTCTTCGCCTCTCCGGCAGCGATGCTCGAGCCGCACCGGCGTGAACTCGACGCCGTGCACGCCCGCGGGCTGCGGGTGATCGCGGCCCAGGTAGAACGCGCTCTCACCCAGATCGAGCACCTGCGCGCGCGGGCGCGGGCGCTCTCGCCGCAATCGACGCTCGACCGCGGCTACGCCGTCGTCTCGCACGCCGACGGCCGAGTCGTCTTCGACCGCGAGGAGGTCGAGGTCGACGAGGTGCTGCGGGTGCGTGTGGCGCGCGGCGACTTCGCGGTCCGGCCCGTGAGTGCCCCTGCGGCGTCGCGCGCCGCAGCGGCCCCCACGACGTCGCGCCAGACCGCCACGACGGACACCAAGACCGCGAGGGCGACCGTCAGGACCGCGAAAACGACCCCCAAGGCCGGTGGGCGCCCATCGAACTCGACGTCGCGCCAGCCCACCCGCAAGCGACCGGACGCCGGACACGCGGCCGGCCCACCGCCCCCCATCCCCGAGCCGAAGGTGTGACCGACATGCCCCCCGAGCAGACCAACCCCCTGATCGTCGACCTGCCGGAGGTGAGCACGCTGTCCTACGAGCAGGCTCGGGACGAGCTCGTCACCATCGTCTCGCGCCTCGAAGGGGGTCAGCTGGGCCTCGAGGACAGCATGACGCTCTGGGAGCGCGGCGAGGCGCTCGCCGACCACTGCACCCGCTGGCTCGACGGCGCCCAGGCCCGACTCCAGGGCGGTGAGACGGGCGCGGCGAGCGACGCGTCGGGCGACGAGCCGCCGCGGCACTGACGAGCCGCGATCGAGCCCTCGGGCCGACCTACTCCCGGTGGTGGCTCGCCGCGAGGGCATAGACGGGCGTGTCCAGACCCTCGAGCCGTGCCTTGAGCTGCAGCGCCAGATAGCGGGAGTAATGCCGCGCCTGATGCAGGTTGCCGCCCATGAACCACAGGTTCGGCACCTGGGTCGGCTTCCACATGTTGCGCAGCTCGCCTTCCCACGGCCCCGGGTCCTTCGCGGTGTCCGACCCCAAGCCCCAGCACTTGCCGACGGCGTCGGCGACCTCCTGGTTGATGAGCTGGGCGGCCCACCCGTTCATCGATCCGTAGCCGGTGGCGAAGACGACGACGTCGGCCGGCAGCTCGCGACCGTCCTCGAGCACGACCGCGTCCTCGGTGAGCTCCTTGACGACCGCCGGGGAGACGAGCCTGATCTCGCCGCGGGCCACGAGGTCGGAGGCGCCGATGTCGATGTAGTAGCCCGAGGCCCGCCGCAGGTATTTGAGGAACAGCCCGGAGTCGTCGTCGCCGAAGTCCAGCATGAAGCCGACCTTCTCGAGGGCGTCGTAGAAGTCCTTGTCCTGCTCCCGGATCGCGTCGAACGCGGGGCGTTGGAAGTCCGCGAGGATCCGGTAGGGGATCGAGGCGAAGATGAGGTCGGCCGTGTCGTGGTCGATCCCGGCCTCGACGGCGTCCTCGGAGTAGAGCGGCCCGAGCACGTGCGTCATGAGCGAGTCGGACTTGACGATGTGCGTTGTGCTGCGCTGCAGCATCGTGACGTCGGCGCCGTTCTCCCACAGGTCGCCGCAGATGTCGTGGGCCGAATTGTTCGAGCCGACGACGACGGCCTTCTTGCCCCGATACTTCGCGCCCCCGGGGTGCTGTGAGCTGTGGTGGATGTCGCCGCGGAAGCGCTCCCTACCGGCCACCTGGGGCAGGTTGGGGATGCCTGACATGCCGGTGGCGAGCACGAGGTGGCTCGGGTGCAGCACCCGCTCCTCCCCCTCGCGCGTGACCGTGACCGTCCACGTGCCGCGCTCCTCGTCGAAGGCGGCCTTCGTCGCCTCGGTGCTGCTCCAGTAGTCCAGCTCCATGATCGAGACGTAGCTCTCGAGCCAGTCGGCGATCTTGTCCTTGGGCGAGAACACCGGCCAGTCATCGGGGAACGGGAGATAGGGCAGGTGGTCATACCAGACCGGGTCGTGCAGGCAGAGCGAGTGGTAGCGGTTGCGCCACTGGTCGCCGGGCCGCGGGTGCTTGTCGATGACGAGAGCGGGCACGCCCTGTCGGCGCAGCCGCGCGGCGAGCGCGATGCCGCCCTGCCCGCCGCCGACGATGAGCACAGAGGGCTGCTCGTCGACACCGAAGCCCTCGCGGCGTTTGATCCGCCGGTCGAGCCAGTTGTCCGAGGTCATGTTGTTGGCGCCGTGCTCGGCACCGAGGATCCGACGCCTCCCTCTGCGCTCGGGGTAGGCGAGCAGCTCCTGGGCACTGGACAGGAACGTCCAGCAGCGGCCGTCGCGCAGCCGCGCGATGCCCTTGCCGGTGAACGTGTCGTTCTCGAAGGTGAACTGCAGCGTCGTCACGCCGTCGGCGGTGTCGGCGCTGGTCAGCCGCAGCGCGTGGGGCCACGCCGAGGCTCCGACCTGCTCGAGCATGTCACCGATCGCGTCGGCGCCTTCGGCGGTGTGCAGGTTCCACGTCATCGCCACCAGATCGCGCCAGAAGCATTCGGGGGCGAAGAGGTCGACCACCTCGGAGGCGCGGCCCGTGCGCACGGCGGCCTCGAATCGGTCGATCCAGTCCTGCGCCAGCGCCTGTGCGTCCTGACCCCCGCGTGCGGCCGCCTCCGCGGTCGTCGACACCGGGGTGCTCTCCGGAGGTGCCTCGCCCACCGTTCCCGTCATCTGCTCGCTCGACATCCTCAGGACTCCCTTGTCCGCTGCTGCCAACTCCCGAGATCAGCACTCGCTCGCGCGCGCCGACCGGCCGACCCGCGACGTGCGCCGACGCTCCGACCTTAGGGGCGTCGCCCGCCGCGCGATAGCCTCGCGCCGCGCTCGTGGCCCTGCGCAATGCCCTCCGAATGCTGGCCGATGCCGCCGCCGATGCCGCCGCTCAGGAGCTGGGCAGGCTCGTCGGCGCGGTCGAGCCGGCGGGGTTCGTCGCGGGCGAGCCGGCGGGCTGGTAGGGCCGCAGCGAGGCGGCGACCTGCGTCAGCGTCGGCGCGTCGACGAGCCCGGTGACGACGACCAGCACACCGTCGAGGGTGCCGACCAGACTCGTGCGCACAGGGTCGTCGCCGGTCTGCAGGAGTCGCCACGGCCGCCCCGAGATGTCGACCACCCCCGTCTGGCGCGCACCCTTGACCTGGGCATTGATCCAGGCGGCGTCGCCGGCCGGGTCACGCGAGCGGGCCTGCTCCACCCCGATGTAGGCGGTGTCCTCCTCCGGTGTCGTCCACCCGGCGTGCCAGCCCGGCAGGCCCGCGTCGTCGGTCGTCCGCACGCTCGTGGGTCGCCAGGGTGCCTCCAGCGTCGGCAGATACACCCGCAGGCCGGTCGAGCTCAAGACGTAGTCTGCCGAGGCCGTGACATCGACGGCAGGCCGCTCGATGCGCGCGGGGCGGGGCAGCAGCGCGACCCAGACGGCCACGACCGCGAGCACGACCGCCAGCGACAGGACGAGGCTGCGCCAGTTGCCGCGCCCGCGCGGGCGGGGCGCCGGGGGCCCGGCCGGGCGGGTGCCCTCGGGCGCGGCCTCCTGGCGGGGAGTGCCCTCGGGTGCGGCGTCCTGGGCGGCACCCTGCGGCTCGGACTGGGGGGACGTCGAACTCACGGGCCCATCCTCCCCGACGCCGGGGGGACGTCCCGCCGCGACCCACCCGTCGACTCCCCGCGCCGGCGCGACCCAGTGAGTGCGGACCCCAGTGAGCGCGACGGACCCAGTGAGCGCGACGCGGCCGACCCATGAGCGCCACCCACCTGGCGAGTACCGCCTCAACGGACCCCCTGAGCACGACAGGCACGGGCGGGATGTGGGTACAGGTGGGTTCGGGCCGCCGAACTCCCGATCCCCACGCCCGCACAGACGTTCGCGCGATTCCGTGCGGATCGGCTCGTGACGCGGTCCCCGTGGCGGGGTTCGGGCCACTACGGTGTGGGGCATGCACGCGCCCGTCATCGTGGCCGGAGAGGCCCTCATCGACATCGTCGTGTCCCGCCAAGGCGAGACCGAGCACGTCGGTGGCAGTCCCGCGAACGTCGCCATCGGCCTCTCGCGGCTGGAACACACGGCGTCCCTGGCGTGCCACATCGGCACCGATGAGCGAGGCGTGCGCATCAAGGACCACCTCGCCGGCGAGCATGTCGACCTCGTCGAGGGGAGCACTCGAGCGGAGCGCACGCCGACCGCGACGGCGCTGTTGGGCGACGACGGCGCCGCGACCTACGCGTTCAAGATCACGTGGGAGCTCGACCCCGACCTGCCCGTGCCGCCCGGGGCCCACTTCCACACGGGCTCCATCGCCACGATCCTGCAGCCGGGCGGCGACGCGGTGCGCGATGTCATGAAGCGCATCCGCGACACCAACACGATCTCCTACGACCCCAACGCCCGGCCGCAGCTCATGGGGCACCCGGCGCAGGTGCGCCCCCGCGTCGAGGAGCTCGTGGTGCTCAGTGACGTCGTCAAGGCCAGCGACGAGGACGTCGACTGGTTCTACGAGGGGCTCGGCCTCGAGGTGACCCTGCAGCACTGGGCCAGGCTCGGCGTCAGCGTCGGTGTCATCACGCGCGGCGGCAAGGGCGCTCTCGTGTGTGTCGGCGGCGAGATCCACTCCGTGGGACTGCCCGCGGTCGAGGTCGTCGACACCGTCGGGGCCGGAGACTCCTTCATGGCCGGCCTGCTCTCGGGTCTCCTCGACGCCGACCTGCTCGGCGACGCCGACGCGCGGGAGCGCCTCAAGGCGGCCGACTGGGCCACGATCGAGCCCGCGGTGTCGCGCGCGCTGGCGTGCGCGGCGATCACCGTCGCCCGCGCCGGCGCCAACCCGCCGCGTCGCGACGAGCTGCCCTCGTAGTCCGACCGCACACCCGCGGCGATCATCGGTCCCCGGACCTAGGGCCCGCTCGCTGACGTACCGCCGCTGACTAGGCTGAAATCCCTGTCACGAAGGAGCGCGCGATGCCCGAGTTCGCCTACGAAGACCTGCTGCCGATCGGGGAGGACCCCACCCCCTACCGGCTGCTGACGACCGAGGGCGTCAGCACGATCGAAGGCACCGGTGAGCTGGCCGGGATGTCGTTTCTGCGGGTCGAGCCGGAGGCGCTGCGGCTGCTCACCGAGACAGCGATGCACGACATCGCGCACTACCTGCGGCCCGGGCATCTGGCTCAGCTGCGCCGGATCCTCGACGACCCGGAGGCGAGCAACAACGACAAGTTCGTCGCGCTCGACCTACTGAAGAACGCGAACATCGCCGCGGGTGGCGTGCTGCCGATGTGTCAGGACACGGGCACGGCCATCGTCATGGGCAAGCGCGGTCAGCGCGTCCTGACCCCCGGCACCGACGAGCGCGCGATCAGCGAGGGCGTCTTCGACGCGTACACGCGGCTCAACCTGCGCTACAGCCAGATGGCGCCGGTGACGATGTGGGACGAGAAGAACACGGGCTGCAACCTGCCCGCGCAGGTCGAGCTGTATGCCGACACCCTGCCCGGGCACGAGACCACCTACAAGTTCCTCTTCATGGCCAAGGGCGGTGGCAGCGCCAACAAGTCGTTCCTCTTCCAGGAGACGAAGGCGATCCTGTCGCCGGCTCGCATGATGGACTTCCTGCGCGCCAAGATCGCCTCGCTCGGCACCGCCGCGTGCCCGCCCTACCACCTGGCCATCGTCATCGGCGGCACGAGCGCGGAGTTCGCCCTCAAGACCGCGAAGTACGCCTCCGCGCGTTATCTGGACTCGCTGCCGACGAGTGGCGACGCCGCGACCGGCCACGGCTTCCGCGATGTCGAGATGGAGCAGCAGGTGCACCAGCTGACGCGCGAGCTGGGGATCGGCGCCCAGTTCGGCGGCAAGTACTTCTGCCACGACGTCCGGGTCATCCGGCTCCCCCGGCACGGTGCCTCGCTGCCGGTCGCCATCGCGGTCTCCTGCTCCGCCGATCGTCAGGCGCTGGCCAAGATCACCCCGGAGGGCGTGTTCATCGAGCAACTCGAGACCGACCCGGCGCAGTTCCTGCCCGACTCCGAGCACGGCGACCTCGGGGAGCACGCCGACGAGGCGATCGGCGTGTCGTCCACCGGCGCCGGCGGCGTCGTCAAGGTCGACCTCACCCAGCCGATGCCGCAGATCCTCGCCGAGCTGACGAAGCACCCGGTCAAGACGAGACTGTCGCTGACCGGCACGCTCGTCGTCGCGCGCGACATCGCCCACGCCAAGATCCGCGAGCGCCTCGAGGCCGGCGAGCCGATGCCGCAATACCTCAAGGACCACCCCGTCTACTACGCGGGGCCGGCGAAGACGCCCGAGGGCATGGCGAGCGGCTCCTTCGGGCCGACGACGGCCGGGCGCATGGACTCCTACGTGGATGAGTTCCAGGGCCAGGGCGGCTCGATGATCATGCTCGCCAAGGGCAACCGCAGCCAGCAGGTCACGGACGCCTGCCAGACGCACGGCGGCTTCTACCTCGGCTCGATCGGCGGGCCGGCCGCGCGGCTGGCGCAGGACTGCATCACGAAGGTCGAGGTGCTCGAATACCCCGAGCTCGGCATGGAGGCGGTGTGGCGCATCGAGGTCAAGGACTTCCCCGCGTTCATCGTCGTCGACGACAAGGGCAACGACTTCTTCGCGACCGTCGGCGGCACCCCCGTCGCGCAGACGATCCCGAAGCGGCCGGGGCTCTCGTGACGTCTCTCGTGGCGTCGTCGACCGACCCCCGGACACCCGCGCAGGCCTGGGCGGAGCTCATGGCCGGCAACGAGCGATTCGTCGCAGGCACCCCGCAGCATCCCAACCAGAGCGTCGAGCGGCGCCACCAGATCGCCGGCGGGCAGCGACCGTTCGCGACCTTCTTCGGGTGTTCGGACTCGCGCGTCGCGGCGGAGGTGATCTTCGATCAGGGGCTCGGTGACCTCTTCGTGGTGCGCACGGCGGGACACGTCATCTCGCCGACCGAGCTGGGCTCGCTGGAGTTCGGCCCGGCGGTGCTCGACATCCCCCTCATCGTGGTGCTGGGTCACGACTCGTGCGGGGCGGTGAAGGCCGCGATGGAGGCCTACGACAAGGGCGAGATGCCGCCGGGTTACCTGCGGGATCTTGTCGAACGCGTCACTCCGAGCGTGCTGTCGGCCTACCGCAAGGGGCACCGGCGCACCGACGAGGTGGAGGCCGAGCACGTGCGGCTCATGGTCGACCTCATCCAGGATCGTTCCCGACTCATCGCCGACCGCATCCAGTCCGGTCGACTGGCGATGGTGGGTCTCACCTACGCGCTCGACGAGGGCAGGGCGCGCGTCGTCGCACGCGTCGGCCCCCTGGAAGGCTGACCGCGCGTCTGGCCGTGGGCCGGCCAGGCGCCCGGCCTTCGTCGGCTCCCTGGCCTCACCCGACACGGCGCGCGCCAATTTGTCTGTGCCCGTGGATCGCCAACCGATCGGAGGCTGTCCTCAGGACGAGAATCGCGGGGCCGATGGGCAGTGATGTCAGACCGTCCATCGCCCGAAGGATCCCTCGATGCCCACCTCCCTTCCCACGCCCGCCGACGGTCGCCCACAGACGCCGCGCGAGGCCTTCGACGAACTCATGGCCGGTAACCGCCGTTTCGTCGGCAACGCCGCGCACTACCCGAACCAGGGCTCGTGGCATCGCTCGTCGCTGGCCGAGGGACAGGAGCCGTTCGCGACGATCTTCGGCTGCGCCGACTCGCGCGTGCCCCCGGAGCTCGTCTTCGATCGCGGGCTCGGCGACCTCTTCACGGTGCGCACCGCAGGACACGCCACCGACCCGGGAGTGCTGGGCACGCTGGAATACGGGATCGCCGTGTGCGGCACGCCCCTGCTCGCGGTCGTCGGTCACCAGAGCTGCGGCGCGGTCGGGGCCGCGCTGCTGGCCCGCGACTCCGGGGACATGCCGGGGGGTTTCATCGGCGAACTCCTGCAGCGCGTCGTGCCGAGCGTCGACAGCGCAGCCCGCGAGGGTCGCACCGAGGTGCACGAAGTGGTCGCCGAGCACGTGCGCCGCACGGTGCGCGAGCTCGTCGAGGTCTCGGACGTCATCGCGTCGGCGATCGACAGCGGCTCCCTCGGGGTCGTCGGCCTCACCTACAACCTCTCCAGCGGTGAGACGAGTGTCGTCGAGGCGCTCGGCGACCTCGGCAAGGTCGACCTCGTGTCGGTCGTCACCGTGCAGGCCGAGCGGGCCGCCTACGCCGCCGACGCCGTGCACAAGGGCAGCTTCGCGGAGTCCGGGTCGATCTCGGGCTGACCCGCAGACGGCGACGCCCGGCCCCGCACGGGGGCCGGGCGTCGCTGTCCATTGCGGCCGCTTCTCATCTCGAGCACGACCGCGCGTGTCGGCGGGTGGGACAGGTCAGAGCGAGAGGTTCTCGCGGACGACGTCGGCGAGCCGGTGGCAGATCGAGCTGGCGTGCTCGGAGGTCTGGGCCTCGACCATGACGCGCACGACCGGCTCGGTGCCGGACTTGCGCAGCAGCACTCGCCCCGTGCCGTCGAGCTCGGCGGTCGCGGCCAGCACGGCCTCCTGCACCGCCGCGTTGCCCTCGACAGCGTCTTTGTCGACGCCCTTGACGTTGATCATCTTCTGCGGCAGGCGGGTCATGACCGACGCGAGGTCGCGCAGGCTACGGCCGCTGGAGGCGACGCGCGCGGCCAGCATGAGGCCGGTCAGCGTGCCGTCGCCGGTCGTGCCGTGCTCGAGCAGCACGACATGTCCCGACTGCTCCCCGCCGAGGGTGTAGCCGCCGGCCTTCATGTCCTCGAGCACATAACGGTCACCGACCGCGGTCTGTCGCACGGTGATTCCCTCGCGCTCCATGGCCTGGAACATGCCCAGGTTGCTCATGACCGTCGCCACGAGCGTGTCCTGAGCCAGGGTGCCCTCCTCGCGCATCGCGAGCGCCAGGATCGACATGATCTGGTCGCCGTCGACCGGCGCGCCCGTGTGGTCGACGGCGAGGCAGCGGTCGGCGTCGCCGTCGTGGGCGATGCCGAGGTCCGCGCCGCGCTCGACGACCGCCGACTGCAGCATGCCCAGATGGGTGGAGCCGTAGCCGTCGTTGATGTTGAGACCGTCCGGCGCGGCGCCGATGACGTCGACGCGGGCGCCCGCGGCCCGGAATGCCTTGGGCGAGACCGAGCTGGCCGCGCCGTGGGCGGCGTCGATGACGACGTAGAGCCCGTCGAGGCGGTTGGGCAGCGCCGACAGCAGATGCGCGACATAGCGCGCCTGACCGTCCGCCAGACCCAGCACGCGGCCGACCGCGGGACCCGTGGGCCGATCCCAGGACTCCCCGAGGCGGGCCTCGATGGCGTCCTCGATCGCGTCGTCGAGCTTGTGACCACCCCGGGCGAAGAACTTGATGCCGTTGTCGGGCATCGCGTTGTGCGATGCGGAGAGGACGACCCCGAGGTCGGCCCGCAGCTCCGCCGTCAGGTAGGCGATCGCCGGCGTCGGCAGCACCCCGGCGTCGTGCACGTCCACGCCGGCGGACGCCAGGCCCGCGACGACCGCGGCGGAGAGGAACTCGCCCGAGGCCCGCGGGTCGCGGCCCACGACGGCCCGCGGCCGGTGGCCCTGGAAGTCGCCCCTGTCGCCGAGCACGTGCGCAGCGGCCACGGCGAGGTTGAGGGCCAGCTCGGCGGTGATGTCCCGGTTCGCCAGGCCACGCACCCCGTCGGTGCCGAAGAGTCGTCCCATGTCGTCAAGTCCCTTGCGTCAGGCGTCGCCACCTCGACGACGCAGAGCGTGTTGCGTTCCCCCGGTGTCGAGACGTCAGCCTTCGGCACAAGAGGCGGCCCACGCCGGGTGCGAGCACCTGACGTGAGCCGCCTGTGGGCGCGGCGAACCGCACCATCGGCGCGTGTGGGGCCGAGCGCAGGCACGAGCGCGGTCGAAGGCCGCGTCGGTGCCGCCGACCGCACCACTGCGGTCGGCGTCCCGCGCGTCAGCGCTTGCTGTACTGCGGAGCCTTGCGGGCCTTCTTGAGACCGGCCTTCTTGCGCTCCGGCACCCGGGCGTCGCGGGTGAGGAAGCCGGCCTTCTTCAGCGTCGGCCGGTTGAGCTCGGCGTCGACCTCGTTGAGCGAGCGGGCGACTCCGAGGCGGACGGCGCCGGCCTGCCCGGAGGGGCCGCCACCGTGCACGCGCACGAGCACGTCGTAGGCGCCGTCGAGCTCGAGCACCTTGAGCGGCTCGTTGACGATCTGCTGGTGGACCTTGTTGGGGAAGTAGGACTCGAGCGTGCGCCCGTTGATCTTCCACTCACCCGAGCCGGGCACGATCCGCACCCGCGCGATGGCCTGCTTGCGGCGACCGGTGGCGGCGCCGGGGGCGGAGGCGGACGGGCGGCGGACGACCTCGTCGGCGGCAGCGTCGGACTCGGTGGTGTATTCGGACAGCGCCGGCTCGTAGTCGTCGAGCGCGGTCTCGGTGGTGTAATCGCTCACGGTTCTCCTCGTGACGTCAGGTGTTGCGCAGTGTCGGCGCGGCTAATGGGTGAGGGCGCCGCGCGTTACTGCGCGACCTGCGAGATCTCGTAGCGCTGCGGCTGCTGGGCCGCGTGCGGATGGGTGTCGCCGGCGTAGACCTTGAGCTTGCTGAGCTGCTGACGCGCGAGCGAGTTCTTGGGGAGCATGCCACGGATCGCCTTCTCGACGGCCTTCTCCGGGCTCTTGGCCATGAGGTCGACGTAGGAGGTCGCCCGCAGGCCACCCGGGTAGCCGGAGTGCCGGTAGGCCTTCTTCTGCTCGAGCTTGGCGCCGGTGAGGGCGACCTTGTCGGCATTGATGATGATGACGAAGTCGCCCGTGTCGACGTGGGGGGCGAACGTCGGCTTGTGCTTGCCGCGCAGGAGCTGAGCCGCCTGCGATGCGAGGCGACCGAGCACGACGTCGGTGGCGTCGATGACGTGCCACTTGC
The DNA here is from genome assembly GCA_039812485.1 of Kineosphaera sp. Classification (GTDB taxonomy): domain Bacteria; phylum Actinomycetota; class Actinomycetes; order Actinomycetales; family Dermatophilaceae; genus Kineosphaera. The sequence continues at coordinate 43,651 of JBDIAP010000004.1, read as the reverse complement.
GCTCGATCTCGCCCGGCTTGGGGGTGTAGGTACGCACCAGAACCTGCCTTGCCTTCTCGTGAAGTAGTGTCCGCAGGCGCATCGACCGCTCGCCCTGCTGCCCGGGGCGGCCGCACTCACGCGCGGGCCCGTCGAGCATGTCGTCGATCCTTCGCCTGCGGTCGGGGACGCCACGAGGGGCGCGCCGACGACCCCTCCACTTTACCGGCCCGTCGAGATCCCCCAAAATCTGCTCGCCAAGCCTCTGACCTGCACCGACTGGGGCGGACAGAGGGTTGCACAAGGATTCGGCAGCCGTTTTATGCAAAGATTCTATGCATGGAACATCCCGCGTCGGAGACCTCCTGGACCGAGCCGATCGCCTACCCGGTCGACCGAGCGGCCCTCCGCGTGCTGGCCCACCCGTTGCGGTCGCGGCTGCTCGCGGAGCTGCGGACCGTCGGGGCCGCGACGGCCAGCGACCTGGCCGCCGCGCTCGGCACGAACACGGGCGCCACCTCCTACCATCTGCGGCGGCTGGAGTCCGTCGGCCTCATCCACGACTCCGGCGCCGGCACCGGGAGGCGGCGACTCTGGGAGGCGACCGCGGCCGAACGGCCCATCGATCTCGACGACGCGGACGACGACGACGAGGCCACGGTCGACTGGCTGGCCCGCGACTACATCCAGCACTTCGCGGGCAAGGCGCAGGCCTGGCTGACCGCCCAGACCGAGTGGCCGCTGACCTGGCAGGAGGCCTGCGGCCTGGAAGACCACCTCGTGCTCGTGACCGACGAGCAGCTCGAGGCCCTCCAGGCCGAGATCGGCGCGCTGCTGGCGCGCTACCGGCGCGTCGGTGGGGGCAGCCCGTCGGCGCGGCGCGTCACCTACTACACGTGTCCGCTGCCGGTCGACCCGCCGCGGCCTCCCCGCCGCCCGGACGCCGGCTGAGGCCTGACGAAGGGCCGCCCGCGACGGATCGCGCTGCCCGGGCCAATGCCTCGAGGGGACGCAGCCCCCCGGCGTACGTCCCCTCGAGTGTCCCTATACCCGGTGGCTCTCGTGTCGGACCTCCTTTCGCTCGTCGTCCCTCCACGTCGACCCGCGGTGTCCAGTCGCGAATCTCGTCTACGGCAGTTGTCCCTACTGCCGTGCTGTCCCTCGTGCCGTGCTGTCCCTCCTGCCGTGCTGTCCCTCTACTGCCGTGCTGTCCCTACGGCAGTTCTCGCCCTCGTGCTCACGTCTCGTTGCGACCGACCCGCGGGCGGCGCGGGCTCAGTGCCGGCCGGCGTCGTCCGTGCGCGGGCCGTACCCGAGCCCGCGACGCAGCCCCAGCGTCTGCCGGACCAGCGGCTGATCCTCGTGGCGCGGCGTCCCGTCCGGTCCGGCGGTGCCGATGTGCTTGATCCTGGCTTGCGTGTTCATGGCCGTGGCGGTCATGGTCCCCAACTCCCCTATCTCGCTTCCTGCGGTTCGCGCGACCGATCCTGTGGGCCGCGGTCCGGAGCTCCCCTCCCCCGAGGTGACTCGCTCCGGCACCCATCCCATCGACAGGTCGGACGACCGTATGAGTCGGGCGTCCGAAAAGAGCGAGTGACCCGCGTCACAGATCGGTGCGCAGCAGGCAGGGTCCCGTCAGGGCAGGGTGCGCACGGCTCTGGCCTCCCGCGCGCGGGCGGCGAGTTGGTCGTCGGGCGGATAGCTGACCCGTTCGAGGCACAGCCCGTGTGGCGGCATCACGGCCACCGCCGGATCGCGTCGGCCGGCCGCCAGCACCTGCGCGGGCCAATGGGTGGGGCGGCGTCCCTCGCCGACCGGCACGAGTGCGCCGACGAGGGAACGGACCATGGAGTGACAGAAGGCGTCCGCCTCGACGTCGCCCGCCACGAGGTCGCCGGTGCGACGCCACTCGTAGCGAAGCAGCGTCCGCACGGTGCCGGCGCCCTCGCGCCGCTTGCAGAAGGCGGCGAAATCCCGCAGCCCGACGAGCAGGCTCGCTGCGGCGTTCATCGCCTCGACGTCGAGTCGCCGCGGATGCGTGACGATCTCGCGGCGGCGCAGGGGGTCGAGGTGGGTCGGGGCGTCGCACAGCAGGTAGCGATAGTGCCGGGACAGCGCCGAGAAGCGGGCATCGAAGCCGTCGGGTGCGACCGTGACGGCGCGCACGACGATGTCGGCGGGCAGCACGCCGGCGAGCCGCAGCGGCGCCGCCTGCTCGGGCGTGCGGTCGGATCGCCCGGGAAGGCGGTGCCACGCCGCGGCGTCGACATCGATGTGCGCGACCGCCCCGCGGGCGTGGACTCCGGCGTCGGTGCGCCCGGCGACGGTCACCTTCGGCCCTGGATCCACCCGCAGGATCCGCGCGAGCGCGCCCGTCAGCTCCCCCTCGACGGTGCGCAGCCCCGGCTGCGCGGCCCAGCCGTGGAAGTGCGTGCCGTCGTAGGCGAGGTCGAGTCGCAGCCGCACGCTCACCAGGCCGGATAGGGCGGGAAGGCGCTGCCGGGCGAGCCCAGCCATGGCGGCGCGGTGCTGGGCAATCCCGCCCGGCCGGCGACGACAGGGCGCGCCTCGCTCGCGACCCTCGCCGTGGCTCCAGCGTGGGGACCCGGGCCCGTCTCGACGCCCGGCCCTGGGTCACCGGCCGCGTCACGCCCGGTTTCGTCGCCGTCGGGGGCCGTCTCGAGATCGTCGACGCCGTCGTAGATCATGCGGGAGACCGTATCGAGGATGCGGCGCCCCTGGGTGAAGGAGTCGTTGCCGTAGGACAGCATCGCGATCGTGTAATCGCGATCCGGCCCCACGACGTGGCCGATGCTGTTCACCCGCCACCCGCGACGACCTGCCGGCAGCCAGCCGTTCTTGAGCTGAGCGCGTGCCTCGTCGGGAATCGTGCCCGCTCCCCAACCCTGTTCGGGGACGACCCGGGCCATGAGACCAAGCACGTAGCGACGATCCGCGGCGCCCCGCACGGCCTTGCCCGCCACGATCGCGTCCATGAGCTTGACCTGATCCTCGGCGGTCGTGAGGGTGCGCCCCCACGACACCGCCGCCGTGGTGCCGGTCATGCCCAATCGCTCGGCCAGCTCGTCGAGGGCCGCCCGTCCGCCGGCCCGCCGCAGCAGCGTGGTCGCGGCGTCGTTGTCGCTGACCGTGATCATGTCCTGCGCGAGCGCTCGGTCGTCTGCCGTCAGCGCACGACCCTGGGAGCGGCGCGCGTCGAGGAGTGCGACGAGCATCATGACCTTGACGATGCTGGCGGTGTAGTTGCGCAGCGACCTGTTGTGCGAGATCACGGTTCCCGTGCGGCGGTCGTGCACGACGACCGACACGTCGTCGGCTCGGGAACCCAGGGCCTCCCGGATCTGGGCGGCCATCCGGGCTGCTGGGCGGTCGGTTGCCAGGCCCAGGCCCAGGGCGGCAGACGTCGGGGTCACGGTCGACGGTTCTGCGTGGGGTCCAGCCGGTGGGGTGCGGGCCAGCCCCGCCGCGGGGCCCGGCCTGGCCCCCAGTCGGCCGTCGGGTGCCGCGAGGCCCAGCGCGTCGGCGCTCACCCCCAGCGCGGGCGCCGTGCCGAGCGCGCCGAACGCCACGACCGCGGTCGTCGCCGCGACGAGGCGATGAGCAGTGCACCGCATGCCCGCTCCTCCCTGCGCCCACCGGAGCGTCGGTGGTGCCCGCCCCCTAGGGCTGGTGCGCAGCTCGCGTTCGCCGACCGACGCATCTGGACGATGTCGTCGCTGGCCCATCGGCCGCGATGGCCTCACGCTAAGCGGAAGCCGCCGGACTCCAAGGGAATCCGGCGGCTTCGGCGGGGTGTCACTGCCTGCGGCGTCAGGCCTTCGACTCGTCCGCGGCCTCGACCTCGGCCGACTCCGTGACGGTCTCCGACGCGGGAGCGTCCGCCTCGGTCGCGCCCTCGACGGGCGCGGGTGCCTCGGTGGCCTCGCCGGCGGCAGGCGCGTCGGCCTGGGTGGCGCCGGTCTCCTCCTGCGTCGGCTCCTCGACGGGGGCGGGGGCTGCGGCTCGCTTGGTCGCGGCCTCCGCCTCCTTGACCGTGGCCTGCTTGGGCGAGAACGGCTCGCGCACGAGCTCGATGACGGCCATGGGCGCGTTGTCGCCCTTGCGGGCCGAGATCTTGGTGATGCGCGTGTAGCCGCCGGGGCGCTGGGCCACGTCGACCGCGATCTCGGTGAAGAGCTTGTGCACGACGCCCTTGTCGCGGATCACGGTCATGACGCGCCGGCGCGCGTGCAGGTCACCGCGCTTGGCAAACGTGATGAGGCGCTCGGCGAAGGGGCGCAGGCGCTTGGCCTTCGCCTCGGTCGTCGTGATGCGGTCGTGCTCGAAGAGCGCCGTCGCGAGGTTGGCGAGGATGAGCCGCTGGTGCGCCGGGCCGCCACCGAGACGAGGTCCCTTGGTGGGAGTGGGCATGGTGTTCTCCTAGGTAGTCGGACCGAGCCGCGCTGGTCACGCCCTGGTTCGCGTCGTGGGCGCGTGCGGTTCAGTCTGCGATTCGGTCAGTACTGCTCGTCCTCGGCGAAGGCCGAGTCGTCGTCCTCGTCGTAGCGCTCGGCCATCGCGCTCGGGTCGAACCCGGGCGGGCTGTCCTTGAGCTGCAGGCCCATGCCCACGAGCTTGGCCTTGACCTCGTCGATCGACTTGGCCCCGAAGTTGCGGATGTCGAGCAGATCGGCCTCGCTGCGGCCGACGAGCTCGCCGACCGTGTGGATGCCCTCGCGCTTGAGGCAGTTGTAGGAGCGCACCGTGAGGTCGAGCTCCTCGATGGGCAGCGCCAGGTCGGCCGCGAGCGCGGCGTCCGTCGGGGAGGGGCCCATGTCGATGCCCTCGGCCTCGACGTTGAGCTCGCGGGCGAGCCCGAACAGCTCGACGAGCGTCTTGCCGGCCGAGGCGAGCGCGTCGCGGGGGGCGATCGCGTTCTTCGTCTCGACGTCGACGACGAGCTTGTCGAAGTCGGTGCGCTGCTCGACGCGGGTCGCCTCGACCTTGTAGGTGACGGCCAGCACCGGCGAGTAGATGGAGTCGACCGGGATGCGACCGATCTCGGCGTCGACCGACTTGTTCTGCTGAGCCGACACGTAGCCGCGGCCACGCTCGACCGTCAGCTCCATCTCGATCTTGCCCTTGTCGTTGAGCGTCGCGATGTGCAGACCGGGGTTGTGCACCTCGACCCCGGCGGGCGGGGCGATGTCGGCCGCGGTCACGGCGCCGGGACCCTGCTTGCGCAGGTACATGACGACGGGCTCGTCGTGCTCGGAGGAGACGACGAGGCCCTTGATGTTGAGGATGAGCTCGGTGACGTCTTCCTTGACCCCCGCGATCGTGGAGAACTCGTGGAGCACTCCGTCGATGCGGATGCTGGTCACGGCCGCCCCCGGGATGCTCGAGAGCAGCGTGCGCCGCAGGGAGTTGCCGAGCGTGTAGCCGAAGCCCGGCTCGAGCGGCTCGATGACGAACCGCGAACGCGAGGACGAGAGCACGTCCTCGGAGAGAATCGGACGCTGTGCGATGAGCACGTGTGTTTCCTTCCCACGAGGCGACCGCCATATGACGCCTCATGCGCGTCGGACTTCCACCGACCGCCCCCGCCGCATCTGTCCGCGACGAGGACCTCCAGGGCCTTCGGCCCGTTGTCACCCGAGGGTGACCTCAATCTGCAACGCGCCCCGCCACAGACGGAGGCGACACACCACCACACCCGAACCAGATCGACGACAGCGCCCACCCGTCCACAGCGTGGCTCGCGCAGCGAGCACCAGCGGCGAGGCTCGTATTGCGGGGGTGGCGCGCAGCGCCACGACGCAATCCGAGCCTCCTGCCGCTGGTCAGACACACGCCGCCGCGAAGCGGCGTCCGCCCGGGCCCCACAGGGCCCGGCCCGCGCACGCGCGGGTGCTCAGTTCTTGGAGTAGTACTCCACGATCAGCTGCTCGGTCAGCACGGTGTCGATCTGCTCACGCACCGGGAGCTGGTGGATGAGGATCTGCAGCGTGCCGGGCACGACCTTCATCCACGCTGGCACGGGCCGGTCGCCGTAGGTCTGGCGGGCGAGTTCGAAGGGGAACGCGTCGCGAGACTTGGGGCGGACGTCGATGATGTCGTACTGGCTGACGCGGTAGCTGGGCACGTCGACGCGCTTGCCGTTGACCAGGAAGTGACCGTGGGTCACGAGCTGGCGGGCGGCGCGACGGGTGCGAGCCAGGCCCGCGCGGTAGACGACGTTGTCGAGGCGGGCCTCGAGCAGCTGGAGCAGGTTTTCACCGGTCTTGCCGGTGCGACGGGCTGCCTCGTCGTAGTAACCGCGGAACTGCTTCTCCATGACGCCGTAGGTGAAGCGTGCCTTCTGCTTCTCCTGCAGCTGGTGGAGGTATTCCTTCTCCTGGATGCGGCCGCGACCGTGCTGGCCGGGAGGGAACGGGCGGTTCTCGAAGTTCTTGTCACCGCCGACGAGGTCGGTCTTGAGGCGGCGGGACTTCTTCGTGATGGGTCCGGTGTAGCGGGCCATGGTGTGTCTCCTCTCGCTCGACGCAGGTCAGACGCGGCGGCGCTTGGGCGGGCGGACGCCGTTGTGCGGCGTGGGGGTGACGTCGCTGATGGCACCGACCTCGAGGCCGGTGGCGGTCAGCGAGCGGATCGCGGTCTCGCGACCCGAGCCCGGGCCCTTGACGAAGACGTCGACCTTGCGCATGCCGTGCTCCATGGCGCGACGGGCGGCGGCCTCGGCGGCCATCTGCGCGGCGAACGGGGTGGACTTGCGCGAGCCCTTGAAGCCGACCTGGCCGGCGCTGGCCCACGAGATCACGGCCCCGGTGGGGTCGGTGATCGAGACGATCGTGTTGTTGAACGTGCTCTTGATGTGAGCGTGCCCGTGGGCGACGTTCTTCTTCTCCTTGCGGCGCACCTTCTTGGCGCCCGCAGCCTGACGGCTCTTGGGAGGCATAAACCCTTCTCTTTCCTACATCTGGAAGCGTGGATGGCCCTGTGGGCCAAAGGTGACCGGCTGCGGCTGCGGCAGCCCGGAAAACCGTCGAGCGAAGCGAGCTTGGTTTTCCGGAACAGAGAGGACACCGCGGCGAAGCCGCGTCGGCGCCTTCTGGCACATAGCAGTACGCCGCCGGAGGCGGCGTACTGCTATCTGCCGGCCTTCTTCTTGCCCGCCACCGTGCGCTTCGGGCCCTTGCGGGTGCGCGCGTTGGTCTTGGTGCGCTGCCCGCGCACCGGCAGGCCGCGACGGTGCCGCAGCCCCTGGTAGCTCCCGATCTCCACCTTGCGGCGAATGTCGGCGGCCACCTCGCGGCGCAGGTCACCCTCGAGCTTGTAGTTGACGTCGAGGAAGTCGCGCAGTGCGACGAGCTGCTCGTCGGTGAGGTCGCGGACCCGGGTGGACTCCGGGATCTGCGCGGCCTTCGTGGCCTCCTTCGCGCGGGTGCGTCCCACGCCGAAGATGTAGGTGAGTGCGATCTCGACGCGCTTCTCGCGCGGGAGGTCGACTCCGACAAGACGTGCCATCTTGTGGTGTTCTCCTGAATCGTTGCGGAGGTCTGAAGCAGCACCGTTCCGGCTCGCCCCGAGGGACTGGGTCCGGTCCTCGGCCTCCGTGCCGAGGGTGACGTCCGGGTGGTGAGCCCGGGGCCGGGTGCTGCGCTCGTGCGTTGTGCGTCGGTGTGACCGGCGACTGGTGCGGTGGGTCTGGTCAGCCCTGGCGCTGCTTGTGGCGCAGGTTTTCGCAGATCACCATGACCCGGCCGTTGCGGCGGATCACCTTGCACTTGTCGCAGATCTTCTTGACGCTCGGCTGAACCTTCATCTGCCTGCCGTCTTCGGATCGGCTCCGCGCACACAGGGGTGCTGTGCGCGCCGAGGTGTGTCGAAGGCGCCGACGGTCGTCGACGCCCGGAGTCGCATGCTCAGCGGTAGCGGAAGACGATGCGGCCGCGGGAGAGGTCATACGGGCTCAGCTCGACCACGACCCGGTCCTCGGGGAGGATCCGGATGTAGTGCTGGCGCATCTTGCCCGAGATGTGAGCGAGAACCTTGTGACCGTTCGTCAGCTCCACGCGGAACATCGCGTTCGGCAGAGCTTCGACGATCGTGCCCTCGATCTCGATGACACCGTCCTTCTTAGCCATGTCCTCCACAATCCGTTGAGAATGTCGTGCGGGTGGTGCTCGTCTCCCGCCTTGTCGGGCGCCGCGTGCGGTTGCTGCGGTGCCACCGCAGCCCACGGTCACGGAGCTGCCGCGGCCCCGAGGCGCGCGGCAGTGTAGGTGTTGCGGAGCCAGCACACCAGTTTAGTCCGTGCTGTCACGAGAGGGAAATCGGCTCCGTGGCACCCCGCCCGGCACCCCGACCATGCACCCCGAGAGCCGGCACCCCGACCCGGCGGCGACGACGCTAGTCCAGTCCTCCGTAGGGGATCCCCCGCAGCGCGAGCTCGTCGACTCCCCCGTCGAGCGCGGTGAGCACCCACGCTCCGGCGTCGGTGACGGCGACCGTGTGCTCCCAGTGCGCGGCGCGCGACCCGTCGTCGGTGACGACCGTCCAGTCGTCGGCGAGCTCATGCGTGTCCGGCACCCCGAGGGTCACCATCGGCTCGATGGCGACGACGGCGCCGGCGCGCACTCGTGGGCCACGGGTGCCGCCGACGTTCGGCACGCCCGGGTCCATGTGCAGCGCGCGCCCGATGCCGTGTCCCTCGTAGCCGGCGACGATGCCGTAGCGAGTGGGGCCCGCGGGATCGCCGTCGCCGGCGGCCACCAGGCTCGCCTCGACGGCGGCGCCGATGTCGCCGACGCGCCCGCCGACCCGGAAGGCACCGATGCCGGCCCACATGCTGTCCCGGGTCGCGGCCGACAGCGCGACGTCGCGGGGGTCGGCGAGGTCGGCCCCACCGACGTGCACGGTGATCGCGCTGTCTCCGTGCCATCCGTCGAGCACCGCGCCGCAGTCGATCGAGACAAGGTCGCCGGCCTCCAGCACCCGCACGTCGGGGATGCCGTGCACGACGGCCTCGTTGACGCTGACGCACAGCGTGTGCCGATAGCCCGGCACGTCGACGAACGACGGTCGGGCCCCATCGGCGAGGATCGAGGCACGGGCGGTCTCGTCGAGTTCCAGCGGCGTCACCCCCGGACGGCAGACCCTCGCGGCCGCGTCGAGGGCCCGGGCAACGACGAGCCCCGCACGGCGCATCGAGCGCAGTTCGTGCGGGGCCAGCGCCGCCAGCCGCTCGCGGCGGCCGAACATCAGGCGGGGACGCCGTCGGGGCGCAGCGCGTTCGCGAGCCGGTCGAAGACCTCGTCCATGTCGCCGGTGCCGTCGACGGTCCGCAGCAGACCGCGGCCCGCGTATTCGTCCGCCAGCGGCGACGTCTGGGCGGTGTAGACCGACATGCGCTCGCGGATGACGTCCTCGGTGTCGTCGGCGCGGCCCTCGATCGCGGCCCGGTTGAGCAGCCGCTGCACGACCTCCTCGGTGGGCACCTGCAGCTCGAGCACCGCGTCGAGCTCATGACCGGAGGCGGCGAGCATCTCATCGAGGGCCTTGACCTGCGCGAGGGTCCGCGGGTAGCCGTCCAGCAGGAAGCCGTCGCGGGCGTCGTCGTGCGTCAGCCGATCGGCGACGATCTCGTTGGTCACCTCGTCGGGCACGTACTGGCCGGCGGCGAGGATGCCCTGCACCTTCTTGCCGAGGTCGGTGCCGCCCTTGATGTTGGCTCGGAAGATGTCGCCGGTGGAGATCGCAGGGATGCCGAGGTGCTCGGCGATGCGGGCGGCCTGGGTGCCCTTGCCTGCTCCTGGGGGGCCGAGGATGAGGAGACGCATCAGCGGAGGAACCCTTCGTAGTGGTGCTGCTTGAGCTGGGACTCGATCTGTTTTACCGTCTCCAGCCCGACACCCACAATGATGATCACCGAGGCACCGCCGAACGGGAAGTTCTGGTTGGCCCCCACCAGCACGAGCGCGATGAGTGGGATCAGCGACAGGATCGCCAGGTAGATGGCGCCCACGACCGTGATCCGGTTGAGCACGTAGGACAGATACTGCGCCGTCGGCCGCCCGGCGCGTACGCCCGGGATGAAGCCGCCGTACTTCTTCATGTTGTCCGCGACCTCTTGCGGGTTGAACGAGATCGAGACGTAGAAGAACGTGAAGAAGAGGATGAGCGCGGTGTAGATCGCCATGTAGTAGGGGCTGCTGCCCTGGATGAGGTGCGTCTGGACCCACTGCACCCAGCCGGGCGGGTCGGGATTGCTCTGGTAGAACTGCACGAGCAGCCCGGGGATGGCCAGCAGCGACGCCGCGAAGATGATCGGGATGACGTTCGCCTGGTTGACCTTGAGCGGGATATAGGTCGTCGTGCCGCCGTACATCCGGCGCCCCACCATCCGCTTGGCGTACTGCACGGGGATGCGTCGCTGGCACTGCTCGACGAAGACGACGATGCCGATGATGACCAGGCCCATGAGGATCACGAAGATGAACGTGTCCCAACGCCCCTCGCGCTGCTTGATGGCCCACAGCGAGCTCGGGAAGCCCGCGGCGATCGAGGTGAAGATGAGCAACGACATCCCGTTGCCGACGCCGCGCTCGGTGATGAGCTCACCCATCCACATGATGAGGCCTGTGCCCGCCGTCATGGTGAGCACCATGATCGCGACCGTCACGAAGCTGTCGTCGACGAGGATGCGCTCGCAGTTGCTGCCCGGGAAAAGAGCGGCGGGGTTGCGGGCGAAGGTCACGAACGTCGAGGACTGCAGCACCGCGAGCCCGATCGTGAGGTAGCGGGTGTACTGCGTCAGCTTGGCCTGCCCCGTCTGACCCTCCTGTTTGAGGGTCTCGAACCGCGGGATGACGACCGTCAACAGCTGCACGATGATCGCCGCGGTGATGTACGGCATGATGCCCAGCGCGAAGATCGACAGCTGCAGCAGAGCGCCGCCGCTGAAGAGGTTCGCCATGCCGAGAAGCTGGTTGCCCTGCCCCGACGCGGGGCGGCACTGCTGCACGGCCACATAGCTCACGCCCGGGGTCGGGATGTGCGACCCGAGCCGGAACAGCGTCATGATGAAAATCGTGAACAACAGCTTCTTGCGCAGATCGGGCGTCTTGAATGCCCGGCCGAATGCGGTCAGCACTGGTCCTCCTGAGGTGCGCCGCACCAGCCCCGGCATGCACCGGTGGGGCCGACGACGAGCGTCACGCGGGCTGTGAACGGCTGCGCCGCGGGCCCGGGTCGTATTGGCAGAGTGCGTGATTCACTCATGATCCCCCTCCAGCAACGATAACACCCCGGGGCCGGCTCCTTCCGGCGCCCGGGGTGTCCCGTAGCGCGCCGTCACCGCACATCCGTGCAGGTCAACGACGTGTAGTTGGCTCGAGCGAGGCTCTCACAGCACCGTGACGGTGCCGCCGGCAGCCTCGATCTTCTCCTTGGCGCTCGTGGAGAACTTGTGCGCCGAGACGTTGACCTTGACGGTCAGCTCCCCGTCGCCGAGCACCTTGACGAGCTGGCCCTTGCGCACCGCGCCCTTGGCCGCCAGGTCGTCGGCCGTGACGTCGCCACCCTGGGGGTAGAGCGCCGCGAGCCGGTCGAGGTTGACGACCTGGTATTCGGTGCGGAAGGGGTTGGTGAAGCCGCGCAGCTTGGGTAGGCGCATGTGCAACGGCATCTGGCCGCCCTCGAAGCGCGCCGGCACCTGGTAGCGAGCCTTCGTGCCCTTCGTGCCGCGACCGGCGGTCTTGCCCTTGCTGCCCTCGCCTCGCCCGACACGGGTCTTGGCGGTCTTGGCGCCCGGAGCCGGGCGCAGGTGGTGCACCTTGAGCGGCTTGGTCTCGTTGCTGGCGTTGTCGGCCATGATCAGTCAACCTCCTCGACGGCGACCAAGTGGGCCACCGTGCGGACCATCCCGCGGGTCTGCGGGGAGTCCTCCCGAACGACGCTGTCGCCGATGCGCTTGAGGCCCAGCGTGCGCAGCGTCTCGCGGTGCATGTGCTTCGTCCCGATCTTGCCCCGGGTCTGGGTCACCTTCAGGCGTGCCATCACGCACCAGCTCCCGCGGCACGAGCGCGCAGCATGGCGGCCGGGGCGACGTCCTCGAGGCTCTTGCCGCGGCGGGCGGCCACGGCCTCGGGACGCTCCAGCTCGCGCAGGGCCTGCACGGTCGCGTGGACGATGTTGATCGAGTTGTCCGAGCCCAGCGACTTGGACAGCACGTCGTGGATGCCCGCGCACTCCAGCACGGCGCGCACCGGGCCACCGGCGATGACGCCGGTACCGGGCGCCGCGGGACGCAGCAGGACGACGCCCGCGGCGGCCTCACCCTGCACGGGGTGCGGGATCGTGCCCTGGATGCGCGGCACCTTGAAGAACGCCTTCTTGGCCGCCTCGACGCCCTTGGCGATCGCCGCGGGCACCTCCTTGGCCTTGCCGTAACCGACACCCACGGTGCCGTCGCCGTCGCCGACGACGACCAGGGCGGTGAAGCTGAAGCGACGGCCACCCTGGACGACCTTGGAGACACGGTTGATGGTCACGACGCGCTCCATGAACTGGTTGCGCTCGTCGGCGGCGCCGCCGCGACGGTTGTCGCGGTCACGTCGATCGCCGCCACGGCCGCCGGCCCGGTCGCCGCCGCCCTCGGCGGCGCCGGTGCCTCGACGCTGGGGTCCAGCCATCAGTGGTTCCTCTTTCCGAAGTTGTCGCACGTCTTGCTCGCGGTCACAGGCTCAGGCCTCCCTCGCGGGCGCCATCGGCGATGGCGGCGATGCGGCCGTGGTATTTGCTGCCGCCGCGGTCGAAGACGACCGTCTCGACGCCGGCTTCCTTGGCGCGCGCGGCGAGCAGCTCACCGACCTTGCGGGCCTTGGCGGTCTTGTCACCCTCGAAGGAGCGCAGGTCCGCCTCCATCGTCGAGGCGCTGGCGACCGTCTTGCCCACGGTGTCGTCGACGACCTGCACGAAGATGTGCCGGCTGCTGCGGGACACGACGAGGCGGGGGCGGACGCCGGTGCCGGTGATCTTCTTGCGCAGGCGCAGGTGGCGCCGGCCCCGGGCCGCGCTCTTGCTCTTGCCGCGCTTGATGGTGAGTGCCATCGGTTACTTACCAGCCTTTCCGACCTTGCGCCGGATCTGCTCGCCGGCGTAGCGCACGCCCTTGCCCTTGTAGGGGTCGGGCTTGCGCAGCTTGCGAATGTTCGCGGCGACCTCGCCCACGAGCTGCTTGTCGATGCCCTGGACGGCGAACCGGGTCGGGCCATCCACGGTGAACGCGATGCCTGCGGGGGGCTCCACCGTAATCGGGTGGCTGTAACCGAGCGCGAACTCGAGGTTCGACCCGCGCGCGAGCACGCGATAACCCGTGCCGTAGATCTCGAGCTTCTTCTCGAAGCCCTTCGTCACGCCCTCGACCATGTTGGCGATGAGCGACCGGGTGAGGCCGTGCAACGAGCGCGACTCGCGCTCGTCGTCCGGCCGGCTGACCTCGATCGCGCCCTCGTCGCCGCGGGCCACCGTGATCGGGGCGGTGACGGTGAGCGCCAGCTCGCCCTTGGGGCCCTTGACCGAGACCTGCTGACCGTCGATCGTCACGTCGACGCCCGAGGGCACGGTGACGGGGAGTCGTCCGATGCGGGACATTTCTGCTCTCCTCCTTCTGCCGTGTGTTTCGGGTTACCAGACGTAGGCGAGGACTTCCCCACCCACGCCCTTCTCTGCGGCCTGGCGGTCCGTGAGCAGGCCGGAGGACGTGGACAGGATCGCCACGCCCAGGCCGCCGAGGACCCTGGGAAGGTTCGTCGACTTGGCGTAGACGCGCAGTCCGGGCTTGGACACGCGGCGCACGCCGGAGATCGAACGCTCCCGGTTCGGGCCGTACTTCAGGTCGATGGTCAGCGTCTTGCCGACCTCCGCGTCCTCGACGCGCCATCCCGCGATGTAGCCCTCGCTGGTCAGGATGTCCGCGATGTTGGACTTCAGCTTCGAAAACGGCATGGAGACGACGTCGTGGTGCGCGGAGTTGGCGTTGCGCACGCGGGTCAACATGTCCGCGATCGGGTCTGTCATCGTCATGTGGGCTCTCCGCCCTTCCTCACCGGGGTTTCACCCGCGCAGCAGCGCGGGCGACCTACGGTGTGTCAAACAAAGGTGGTCGTGATGAAGGTTGGTGCGCTTACCAGCTGCTCTTGGTGACACCCGGAAGCTCACCGCGGTGAGCCATCTCGCGCAGGCACACGCGGCACAGGCCGAACTTGCGGTAGACCGAGTGCGGCCGCCCGCAACGCTGGCACCGCGTGTAGGCGCGGACCTTGAACTTGGGCTTGCGATTCGCCTTGTTGATCAGTGCGGTCTTGGCCACGATCAGTTCTCCTTGAACGGGAATCCGAGCTGGCGCAGGAGCGCACGGCCCTCGTCGTCGTTGGTCGCCGTCGTGACGACCGTGATGTCCATGCCCCGCACAAAGTCGATGCGGTCCGGGTCGATCTCGTAGAACATCGACTGCTCGTTGAGGCCGAACGTGTAGTTGCCGCGGCCGTCGAACTGCTTGGGCGAGAGGCCGCGGAAGTCACGGATCCGGGGCAGCGCCACGGAGACGAGACGGTCGAGGAACTCCCACATGCGGTCGCCGCGCAGCGTGGTGTGCGCGCCGATCGGCATGCCCTCGCGCAGCTTGAACTGCGCGATGGACTTGCGGGCTCGCGTCACGACCGGCTTCTGGCCGGTGATCGCGGTGAGGTCGCGCACGGCGCCCTCGATGCGCTTGGAGTCCTTCGCGGCCTCGCCGACGCCCATGTTGACGACGACCTTGACGACGCTGGGCACCTGCATGACGTTGGCGTAGCCGAACTCCTGCAGGAGCGCCGGCTTGATGTCGGCGGCGTACTTCGTCTTGAGGCGCGGCGTGGGGGCCTGCGTGTCGACGCTCATCAGATGTCCTTCCCGGAGCGCACGGCGACGCGGATGCGCTGCGTCTTGGTGCGCCCGTCACGCTCGACCTGCTCGGTGCGGATGCGCACGCGGGTCGGCTTCTTCGTCTCGGGGTCGACGACCGCCACGTTGCTCACGTGGATCGGCGCCTCGACGACGACGATGCCGCCGGTGCGCGAGCCGCGGGCGCTCTGGCCGGGGCGGGTGTGCTTGGTCACGCGGTTGATGCCCTCGACGAGCACCCGCTGCGTCTCGGGGTAGACCTCGATGACCTTGCCCTGCTTGCCGCGGTCGCCGCCCTTGTCCTGCTTGCGACCGGTGATGACCTGCACGAGGTCACCCTTCTTGATCCTCATCTTTGCCATGGCCTACAGCACCTCCGGCGCCAGCGAGATGATCTTCATGAACCGCTTCTCACGAAGCTCCCGGCCGACGGGGCCGAAGATGCGCGTACCTCGCGGGTCGCCGTCGTTCTTGAGGATGACGGCGGCGTTCTCGTCGAACTTGATGTAGGACCCGTCGACACGACGGCGTTCCTTCTTGGTCCGCACGATGACGGCCTTGACGACATCGCCCTTCTTGACGTTGCCGCCCGGGATGGCGTCCTTGACGGTGGCGACGATGACGTCACCGATACCGGCGTAGCGACGACCCGAACCGCCGAGCACGCGGATGCAAAGGATCTCCTTCGCACCGGTGTTGTCGGCGACCCGAAGCCGCGACTCCTGCTGAATCACTAGTTACTCCTGTCGTCACGCTGGTTCTCGCGAGCGAGCCTTGCGGAACTAGGCGGAACCCGAGGGCCCGCAATTACTAGGTTTGTGTGGCGCCTATCCGAGGAAGGCGTCCGATCTCGCCGAAGGCGACCGACCGCGGCTGCGTCAGCAGCCCCGAGAAATCGCGAGCGAAGCGAACGTGATTTCTCGGAACAACTCGACGCCGCCGCGAAGCGGCGTCCGTCCGGGCACGAAGGCCCGGGTCGGCGAAGCCGACTACTTGGCGCGCTCGAGGATCTCGACGATCCGCCAGCGCTTGCCTGCGGACAGCGGTCGGGTCTCCATGATGAGCACGCGGTCACCGACGCCGCACTCGTTGTTCTCGTCGTGCGCCTTGAGCCGGCTCGTGCGCCGCATGACCTTGCCGTAGAGCGCGTGCTTGACGCGGTCTTCGACCTCGACGACGACGGTCTTGTCCATCTTGTCGGACACGACATAGCCGCGCGCTGTCTTGCGGAAGTTGCGCTGGTCCTGCTCGGTTGCCACGGTGTTCTCCTGCTGGCTCATCGTCACTTCACCGACTTCTGGCCGCCGATGTTGAGCTCGCGCTCACGCATGATCGTGTAGATCCGCGCGATGTCCTTGCGAACTGCCTTGAGCCGGCCGTGGTTCTCGAGCTGACCGGTGGCCGACTGGAACCGGAGGTTGAACAGCTCCGCCTTGGCCTTGCCGAGCTCGTCGACGAGCTTCTCGTCGCTCAGCTCACGCAGCGCCTCAGGCGCGAGGTCCTTGCTTCCCACCGCCATCAGACGTCCCCTCCTTCACGCTGGACGAAGCGGCACTTCATCGGCAGCTTGTGCATGGCCAGCCGCATCGCCTCGCGCGCGACCTCTTCGGACACGCCGGAGAGCTCGAACATGACGCGACCGGGCTTGATGTTGGCGACCCACCACTCCGGCGAACCCTTACCGGAGCCCATGCGGGTTTCGGCGGGCTTCTTGGTCAGCGGGCGGTCCGGGTAGATGTTGATCCAGACCTTTCCGCCACGCTTGATGTAGCGGGTCATCGCGATACGCGCGGACTCGATCTGCCGGTTCGTGACATAGGCGGGCTCCAGGGCCTGGATGCCGTAGTCACCGAAGGCGATCGACGTCCCACCCTTGGCCGCGCCGGACCGCTTGGGGTGGTGCTGCTTGCGGTGCTTGACTCGACGGGGAATCAACATCAGGACTGCTCTCCCTCACTGGCTGCCGCGCTCGTGGCGACGGGCTCAGCGGACTGTTCGGGGCTCGAGGGGGCCTGCTCGTCACGCCCACCGCGCGCCGGACGCTCGCTCCCGCGACGACCGCCACGGGCCGGACGGTCGCCGCGCTCGCCACGGGGACCACGGGACGGCCGACCGGGGGCCGCCGCCTGCTGGGCCGCGAGCTCCTTGGCGGTCAGGTCGCCCTTGTAGATCCACACCTTGACGCCGATGCGACCGAAAGTGGTGCGGGCCTCGTAGAAGCCGTAGTCGATCTGCGCGCGCAGCGTGTGCAGCGGCACGCGACCCTCGCGGTAGAACTCGGTGCGGCTCATCTCGGCGCCGCCGAGGCGACCCGAGACCTGCACGCGGATGCCCTTGGCGCCGGCGCGCAGCGAGGACTGCATGCCCTTGCGCATCGCGCGACGGAAGGACACGCGGGCCGAGAGCTGCTCGGCGATGCCCTGGGCGACGAGCTGCGCGTCCATCTCGGGGTTCTTCACCTCGAGGATGTTGAGCTGCACCTGCTTGCCCGTGAGCTTCTCGAGCTCGCCGCGGATGCGGTCGGCCTCGGCGCCGCGGCGGCCGATGACGATGCCCGGACGCGCGGTGTGGATGTCCACGCGGACGCGGTCGCGGGTGCGCTCGATCTCGACGCGGCTGATGCCGGCCCGCTCCATGCCCGTGGACATGAGCTTGCGGATCGCGACGTCTTCCTTGACGTAGTCGCGGTAGCGCTGCCCGTCCTTGGTGCTGTCGGCGAACCAGCGGCTCTTGTGGTCGGTCGTGATGCCCAGGCGGAAGCCGTGGGGGTTGACCTTCTGGCCCATTAGCGGGCACCTCCCTGCTTGGCGTTCTGCGGCTGGCTCACGTAGACGGTGATGTGGCTCGTGCGCTTGTTGATGCGGTAGGCACGGCCCTGCGCCCGCGGCTGGAACCGCTTCATCGTCGGGCCCTCGTCGACGGTGGCCGCGCTGATGACGAGCTCGCGCTCGTCGAACGGCAGCGACTCCTTGTCGGCCTTGACCCGCGCATTGGCGATCGCGCTGGCGACGACCTTGCGCACCGGGTCGCTGGCGGACTGGGGCGCGAACTGCAGGATCGACAGCGCCTCGACGGCGCGCTTGCCGCGCACCAGGTCGACGACGCGACGGGCCTTCATCGGCGTCACGCGCACGTGTCGGGCGACGGCCTTGGCGGCCAGGCCCTCGTTCTCGATGGTGTTGGCGGCCATCAGCGTCGACGTCCCTTCTTGTCGTCCTTCACGTGACCCTTGAAGGTGCGGGTCTGCGCGAACTCGCCGAGCTTGTGGCCGACCATCGACTCGGTGATGAACACCGGCACGTGCTTGCGGCCGTCATGGACCGCGAAGGTGTGGCCGAGGAAGTCGGGGGCGATGACCGACCGACGTGACCAGGTCTTGATGACGTTCTTCGTGCCCGCTTCGTTCTGGGCGTCCACCTTCTTCTGCAGGTGGTCGTCGATGAAGGGGCCCTTCTTCAGGCTACGAGGCATTCCGCAGGCTCCTTATCAGCGCTTCTTGCCAGTACGACGGCGACGCACGATGAGCTTGTCGCTTTCCTTGTTGGGGCGCCGGGTGCGTCCCTCCGGCTGGCCCCACGGGCTGACCGGGTTGCGACCACCGGAGGTGCGGCCCTCGCCACCACCGTGCGGGTGGTCGACCGGGTTCATGACGACACCGCGCACGGTCGGGCGCTTGCCCTTCCAGCGCATGCGGCCGGCCTTGCCCCAGTTGATGTTGCTCTGCTCGGCGTTGCCCACCTCGCCGACGGTCGCGCGGCAGCGGACGTCGACGTTGCGGATCTCGCCGGACGGCATCCGCAGCTGGGCGTAGGGGCCGTCCTTGGCGACGAGCTGCACGCGGGCGCCGGCGGAGCGGGCGATCTTCGCGCCGCCACCGGGCCGCAGCTCGATCGCGTGAATGACCGTACCGACCGGGATGTTGCGCATCGGAAGGTTGTTGCCGGGCTTGATGTCGGCGCTCGCGCCGTTCTCGACCCGGTCGCCCTGACGCAGCCGGTTCGGCGCGAGGATGTAGCGCTTCTCGCCGTCGGCGTAGTGCAGCAGCGCGATGCGCGCCGTGCGGTTGGGGTCGTATTCGATGTGCGCGACCTTGGCGGGCACGCCGTCCTTGTCGTGGCGACGGAAGTCGATGACGCGGTAGGCGCGCTTGTGGCCGCCACCGATGTGGCGCGTCGTGATGCGACCGGCGTTGTTGCGACCGCCGGTCTTGCTCAGCGGGCGCACCAGCGACTTCTCCGGAGTGGAGCGGGTCACCTCGACGAAGTCGGCGACGGAGCTGCCGCGGCGACCCGGGGTCGTCGGCTTGTACTTGCGGATAGCCATGGGTTTATGTCCTCGTTCCCAATCTCGACGCCGGCCCTCAGGCCGAGGCCCCGAAGATGTCGATCGAGCCTTCCTTGAGCGTCACGATGGCTCGCTTCGTGTCCTTGCGCTTGCCCAGGCCGAAGCGGGTGCGACGCGTCTTGCCCTGACGGTTCAGGGTGTTCACCGACGCGACCTTGACGCCGAAGATGTTCTCGACCGCGATCTTGATCTCGGTCTTGTTGGCGCGCGGATCGACGAGGAAGGTGTACTTGCCCTCGTCGAGCAGCCCGTAGGACTTCTCCGACACGATCGGCGCGATGAGGATGTCGCGGGGGTTCTTGGGCAGGTTCACTTCGCGGCCTCCTTGCGCGCGCCGGAAGCAGCCGAGATGAACGAGCGCAGGGCTCCCTCGGTGAAGACGACGTCGTCGGCGCACAGCACGTCGTAGGTGTTGAGCTGGTCGGTGGTCAGCAGGTGCACGTTCGGCAGGTTGCGCACCGACAGCGCGCCCACGTCGTCGCCGCGCTCGAGCACGACGAGGAGGTTGCGGCGGTCGCTGACCTTCTCGAGCAGCACACGCGCCGACTTGGTCGACGGGGCGTCGGCGCCGATGACGGCGGAGAGCGCGTGCACGCGGCCGTGGCGGGCCCGGTCGGAGAGGGCTCCGCGCAGGGCGGCGGCCTTCATCTTCTTGGGGGTGCGCTGGCTGTAGTCACGCGGCTGCGGACCGTGCACGGTGCCACCGCCGGCGAACTGGGGCGCCCGGGTCGAGCCCTGACGAGCGCGGCCGGTGCCCTTCTGGCGGTAGGGCTTGCGGCCACCGCCGCGGACGGCGCCGCGGGTCTTGGTGGAGGCCGTGCCCTGGCGGGCCGCCGCGAGCTGGGCGACGACGACCTGGTGGATCAGCGGCACATTGGTGGCCACGTCGAAGATCTCGGCCGGCAGCTCGATGGACCCGCTGGTGCTTCCGCTCGGGTCGAGGATGTCGATGGTCGTCACGACTCAGGCCCCCTTGGCAGCGGTGCGGACGAGGACGATGCCGCCGCGTGGTCCGGGAACGGCGCCCTTGACGAGCAGCAGCCCGCGCTCGGAGTCCACGGCGTGGATCGTCAGGTTCTGGGTGGTCTGGCGCACGCCGCCCATGCGACCGGCCATGCGCACGCCCTTGAAGACGCGGCCGGGCGTCGCGCACGCGCCGATGGAGCCGGGCTTGCGGTGGTTGCGGTGGGCACCGTGGGAGGCGCCGACGCCGTGGAAGCCGTGACGCTTCATGACACCGGCGAAGCCCTTGCCCTTGGTGGTGCCGGCGACGTCGATCTTCTGGCCGGTCTCGAACGTCTCGACGGTGAGCTCCTGCCCGAGGCTGAACTCACCGGCGTCCGAGGTGCGAAGCTCGACGAGGTGGCGGCGCGGGGCGACCCCGGCCTTCTCGAAGTGGCCCGTCATGGGCTTGTTGACCTTGCGCGGGTCGATCGCGCCGAAGGCGATCTGCACGGCGTCGTAGCCGTCGGTCTCCGCGTTGCGGACCTGCGTCACGACGCAGGGGCCCGCCTTGATGACCGTCACCGGGACGAGGCGGTTGTCGGCGTCCCAGACCTGGGTCATGCCGAGCTTCTCGCCCAGCAGTCCCTTGACGGCGCGCTGGCGTGTCGAAGTCATGATCTGTACTCCTGCTGCTGCTGTCCGGGACTTACAGCTTGATCTCGATGTTGACGTCCGCCGGCAGGTCGAGCCGCATGAGCGAGTCGACGGCCTTGGGCGTGGGGTCAACGATGTCGATGAGCCGCTTGTGCGTGCGCATCTCGAAGTGCTCGCGGCTGTCCTTGTATTTGTGGGGCGACCGGATGACGACGAAGACGTTCTTCTCCGTCGGCAGCGGCACCGGGCCGACGACCGTCGCGCCCGCGCGCGTCACCGTGTCGACAATCTTGCGCGCCGATGAGTCGATGACCTCGTGGTCGTACGACTTCAACCGGATGCGGATCTTCTGTCCCGCCATCGCTTGTCTGACTCTCTCTCGTCGTTCTCTTCGGACCGGCCACTTCCGACCCACGCGCTCGGGCGTGTCGCACTGTGCCCGATCAGCGAGCACATGCCAAACCCCGCCTACCCCCCTGGCCCGCCCTCGGACGACGTCCGGGGCCGCACCAGCGACGCAGTCGGTGGTCGATGAACCGGAGCTTGCGCTTCCACGTCACGAGGCACCGGTTCCTGCGGCAGACGCACGACGCGGACCGAATCTCTTCGGCGGTCTCGTGAGTCGAATCCGTAGTGCTAGTAACCTCGTTGGAGGGACTGTGGTGCAGGCGTCAGGCCTTATCCACGCGTCAAGCAACCGCTCCATAGTGCCAGACGCCCCCGACCGGACTCAAATCGGGTTCGCGCTCGGCACCCTCACGGTCGAAATGCCGAACCCTGGCCGATGTCGCCGTCGCACGGCAGTTCACCAGCGCGGACCGCCTCGACGAAGCGCGCGTGATCCGCCTCGGTCTGATCGGCATAGCGGCGCGCGAAGTCCGCCAGCGCATCGGCGACCCGCTCACCGGAGCCGAGATAGCCGGCGATCATCGAGGCGCCGGAGGTGCGGGCGTGGCCCTTGGCGAGCAGGTGCCCGACGATGCCGGCGTAGTCGGCGAGCGCGGCGGGGTCGAGAGCGTCGAGGGGCACGGTGCCCTTCTGGTTGCGGAACTGGCGCACGTAGCAGTCGAGGTCACCGACCGTGGTCCACCCGAGCAGCGGATCCGAGACGGTCTGCAGGGCCTGCTGATATTCGACGACCCGCTGGCCCTGGTGGCTGTGCCACACCGAGTCGCCGTGCACATAGGGCGCGAGCACGGACCGCCGCGCCTCCTTGAGCTGCAGGAAGAGCACGTCGTCGGGGCTGCTGCCCTCGAGCAGCACGACATACGCGCGCAGTCCCACGCTGCCGACGCCCACGACCTTGTGCGCTGCGTCGACGATCGTGTAGCCGCCGACGGCGCGGCGCCAGTGCGGCGTGAGCGTGGTGAGGTAGTCGTCGAGCGCCGCCTCCACGTGACCCCGCTCGTCCGCGGGCAGCGGCGTGATGAGCGGCGGCTCGGTGACGATGCGTCGGCCGTGCGCCGACTCGCGCGTGAAGCGCGGCAGCACCCGGTCGCTCGTGCGACGGCGCGCCTTGCGGGAGGCCCGCCCGATCTCCTCGCGCAGCGACTTCTCGGTGACGCTCTCGCCGAGTCGCTCCACGTCGAGGCGGTTGTAGGACCGCGTCAGCAGCGGCTGCTCGGCGAGGTGGGCGACCTCGTCGCGGTAGGCGACCACGCAGCTGCGCACGGCGGCCGCGCACTCGGACTCCCCCACCCCGTTCTCGCGGCCCGCGACGTGGATGGAGGCGGTGAGCCGACGCAGGTCCCACTCCCAGGCCCCGGGATGCGCCTCGTCGAAGTCGTTGAGGTCGATGACGAGTTCACCCTCGGGCGAGGCGTAGAAGCCGAAGTTGCCCAGATGAGCGTCGCCGCAGACGACCGGGGAGATGCCGGTCGCGGGCAGGTGGGCGCAGTCCCAGGCCATGACGACGGCACTGCCGCGCAGGAAGCCGTAGGGGCTGCTCGCCATGCGGGCCACCCGCACCGGCACGAGTCGGTCGGTGCGGCCGACGTGCGAGGCCTGCACGAGCGCGACGGGATCCGGCCGCAGTTGCGGCGGCCGCCAGCGGGCCAGCGACCTGCGCGGCACGTCCTTGCGCAGCGACTTGCCGAGCGCAAAGCGCTCCGTGCGGCTGGCGGGCCGCGCGCGCAACGAGGCGTAGGCCGAGCTGTCCGTCGAAGCGAGCACCTCGTGTCGCCGACTCATACGAACCCTTCCTACCGGGGCGTGGGCCGAGCCCGGCGTGTCATCGTAGCCCGCCCGATTCGCGACAAAAGTCTTGACACCACCCCCGCTGGCCGTCCAAGGTGATCCGCAACCGGTTGCAGCAACCGGTTGCATCCCAGCGTCGGGGGCAACCTCGGCGTGGCCACACCCCGCGCGCAGCCATCGAGAGGAGCCGGTCGTGACCACCCTCAGTGACCTCGCCGCTCGTCTCGGGGTCTCCAAGTCGACCGTGTCGCGCTCGTTCAGCCGGCCCGAGTCGGTCGGTGCCGCGACCCGCGAGCGGGTCCTGGCGCTGGCCGCCGAGCTCGGCTACTCCCCCGACCCCACGGCCCGCTCGCTGGCCACAGGCCGGACGCACGCCGTCGGGGTGCTCGTCCCCGACCTGGCCAACCCCGTGCACTCGGTGTCGGTCAAGAGCGCCCGCGCGACGGCCTTCGGCCGCGGGAGCACCCTGCTCGTCGCCGATCGCGAGGAGCAGGAGGCCGACGACAGCTCGACGATCGCCGCCCTGAGCCGGCGCGTCGACGGGCTCGTGCTCGTGTTGCCCCGCCTCAGCGACGCCGGGCTGCTCGGCGTCGCAGCGGCGACTCCGACCGTGCTCGTGCATCGTGACGTGACCGGGATCCCGGGCGTGACCGCTTCCTCGGAGGCTGCCCTCGACGACGCCGTGGCACACCTGGCGCGGCTGGGGCACCGGCGGATCGCCTACCTCGCCGGGCCGCGCGACACCCTGCCCGGGGTCGAGCGTCGCCTCGCGGTCACCGCGTCGGCCGCTCGCCACGGGCTCGACCTCACCGAACTCGGCCCCTACGCCCCGCGCCTCGACGAGGGCCTGCGGGCCGGCGCCGACGTGCTCGCCACGACGGCCACCGCCGCCCTGGCCTACAACGACCTCATCGCCGTCGGCCTCTACCGCGGCCTGGCGGATGCGGGCGTGCGGGTCGGCGTCGATCTGTCGGTCATCGGCCACGACGGCATCTGGGCCGCCGACTATCTCGAGCCACCCCTGGCGACCGTGCGCCTTCCGGCCGACCGCATCGTGTCGACCGCCATCGACCTGCTGCACGACCTCATCAGCGGCACCGGCACCCGCGCCGACCTCGTGCGCCTCGACTGCTCCTTCACCGCCGCGAGAAGTGCGGCGATCGCCCCCCGCTGAGACCCTCCGGTCCCGGCAACCCTGTGAAAGGTCCACCCATGTCCACCCACCTCACCTCGACCGCGCCCTACGGCGGGCAACACGCCATGCCGAAGAAGGCGGCCCTGTCCGCGTGGATCGGCAGCGCGCTGGAGTACTACGACTTCTTCATCTACGGCACCGCCGTCGGCCTCGTCTTCAACAAGCTCTTCTTCGCCGGCCTGGGCCCGTGGGGCGCGACCCTGGCGTCGATGGCCACGTTCGGGGTCGCCTACGTCATCCGGCCGATCGGGTCCTTCGTCATGGGGCACCTCGGCGACACCAAGGGTCGCAAGCTCGTCATGTTCATCACGATCTTCGGCATGGGGATCGCGACCTTCCTCATCGGCTGCCTGCCCACCTACGACCAGGTCGGAATCATCGCCCCGGTGCTGCTCGTGCTGCTGCGCATGGCGCAAGGATTCGCCGTCGCCGGCGAGCAGTCGAGCGCGACGTCGATGACGATGGAGCACGCGCCACACGGCCGGCGCGCGTTCTTCTCGAGCTTCACCCTCGGCGGGACGCAGGGTGGCTTCATCCTCGCGACCGCGGTCTTCCTGCCCGTGGCGGCGATGCCCGAGGACGCCTTCCTCTCCTACGGGTGGCGGATCCCCTTCTGGCTCAGCGCCGCGGTCGTCTTCGTGGGCTGGTGGATCCGCCGCAACCTCGACGAGACTCCGGCCTTCGTGGCCGAGGTCGAGCACGAGGCCGAGGCCGTGGCCCAGACCCGCGGCTCGCAGCACGAGGGCCCCCTGACGTTCCTCGCCCGGTTCTACGTCGCCGACGTCATCAAGGTCTTCTTCGCCTGCCTCGTCTCGGTGACCAGCACGATCATGAGTGTCTACGCGCTCGCCTACGGCGCCCAGACGATGGGCATCCCGCGCACGACGATCCTGTGGGTGCAGATCCTCGGCAACGTGCTCGCTCTCGTCGCGATCCCGGCGTGGGCGCTGCTGGCGGACCGGATCGGCCGCAAGCCCGTGTTCATGCTCGGCGCCCTCGGCTCGGCCGCGATGATCTGGCCGTTCATCTGGACTCTGTCCGAGAAGAACGTGCCGCTGCTCTTCGTCGCCGGTCTCGGGCTCAACCTGCTCTACTCCGCCTACGGCGGGGCGGGCCTGTCGCTCTTCGCCGAGCAGTTCGAGACACGAGTGCGTATGTCGGGCATGGCGATCGGCACGCAGTTCGGCTTCGCGCTCGGCGGCTTCGCCCCGACGATCGCCGCCGCGCTGGCCGGTGAGGGCCTGCACAATTGGGTGCCGGTCGCGGTCTTCACCTGCGCCTGCGGGGCCGTCGCCGCGATCGCCGCGATCTTCATGCGCGAGACCAAGGACACCCAGGTGCACGACCTGGGCAACCCCCGGGCGCTGGAGTCGCAGGCCGCACGGGTATGACGAGTCAGGACACCCCGGGCAGCGCCGGCCGCCCGGACCCCAGGACGGCGGCCGCGTTGCGCCGGGTGTCCCAACCGCTGTCCGCGGGCGCCGGGGCCTTCCCGGCGCCCGCGCCGCGGCGTGGGCACGTCGACCAATTGGTCCACGAATCGCTGTGCTATCGAACCGAACCCGGCTACCGGCCGCTCTTCCTCGACCTTCATGTGCCCCGCCGTCGCGCGGGAACGGACGCCGCGCCGCTCGTCGTCTGGGTGCACGGCGGCGGCTGGGACGCCGGGTCGCGGCGGCGTCTGCCCGTCGGCCTCGAGCGACACCATCTGTTGGAGCGCGTCCTGCTCGCCGGATTCGCGGTCGCGCTCGTCGACTATCGGCTGCGGGCCGAGGCTCCGTTCCCCGCGGCGGTCGACGACGTCGCCGCGTCGCTCACCTGGCTGCGCGGGCACGCCGCCGAACTCGGCATCGACAGCTCGCGGCTCGCCCTCTGGGGCGAGTCGGCCGGAGCGCACGTGGCCGTGCTCGCCGCGGCCCGCCCCGACATCAGCACACTATTGTGTGCAGTGGTGGACTGGTACGGCCCGACCGACCTCGCGTCGATCGCGGCGGCCGACACCGACGCCGCTGGGGGCCCGGCCACCGCGCCCGGCGTTGACGCCGGCGAGCGCGCCGGCGACGACCTCGCCACCGGACTGCGAGCGGGCGGATGGCTCGCGCCCGAGGCGTCTCCGCTGACCGCCGACCTGAGGCGGCTGCCCCCGACCCTCATCGTGCACGGCCGGCACGACACGCTCGTCGCCCCCGAGCACAGCGCTCGCCTGCGGGATCGCCTCGCCGCGCTCGGCGTCGAGGTCGAACACACAGAGACCGACGGCGGCCATGTCTTCGACGGCTCGCTCGCCGCACCCGCCATGATCGCCCGCTCCCTGCGATTCCTCGCCGCACGCCTCGACGTGGAGCTCGGTCCGCATCCCGATCCGCAGCTGCTCACCTCACTCGCGCAGTTGCCGCGCGGAGTTCCGGCCGATCCGCTCGGCACCGACGACCCGGTCGAGGCGCGCCGCCGCAGCGCCGCGTTCATGACGTCGGTGCAGCCGCGACGCGCCTACCCCGTCGCGCGCGTGACGGACGCTGCCATCGAGCTGCCGCATGGCCGGCTGCCCCTGCGGGTCCAGCGCTCGGCCCGGCACACCGACACGCTGCTGCTCTACGTGCACGGCGGCGGTTTCGTCGTGGGCGACCTCGACAGCCATCAGGCGCAGGCCGCTCGCCTCGGCGCCACCCTGCCGGCCCACGTCGTGCAGGTCGACTATCGGCGCGCGCCGGAGCATCCGTTCCCCGCGGCCTACGACGACACGATGGCGGCGATCCGCTGGTGCCACTCCCGGCTCGCCGAGTTCGGCTGCCGGCGACTCGTGCTCGCCGGCGACAGCGCCGGGGGCAACCTCGCCCTCGCAGCCGCGCTCGAGTGCCGCGACGCGGGACTCGACCTCGCCGCGCTCGTCGTCAACTATCCGGCCACCGACCTACGCGAGGGGCACGTCGACGGGCTGCCGGCCACCTACCTGGGCGGTGACGACGCGGTGCGCGACGATCGAAGGGCCTCCCCCGCGGTCGCCGACCTGCGCGGTCTGCCGCCGGTCGTCATCGGCGTCGGAGGCCTCGACTTCCTGCTCGAAGACGTGCTCGACTTCGCCTACCGGTTGCGCTGCGCCGACGTGCCGACCACCCTGCGGATCTTCCCGAGCCTGCCGCACGGATACTTCAGCTCGGCGCCGCTGTCCCTGGCCTGCGACCGCGCGAGCGAACAGATCTGCCGAGACGCCTCCGAGCTGCTCTGGGACACCGCCCAGCCCGACGTCACCGACGCCGTGACCGACACGGCGCCCGCCGCGGGCACCGTGATCGCCTGAGCCTGCTCATCCAAGGTCCTTGCGCTCGCCGGGATTGCAGGCCTCGGCGACCGTGCGCACGTAGCCGACCGCCGGACGCCACGGCTCGAGGTAGAAGGCGTCCTTCGTGGGGGCGAACGCCACGTGGCAGGCGTACTGATCTCGCATCCCCGGCCGGTCCGCGTCGGGGTGCCGCCGCACGATGCTGCCCCAGGCCGCGGCGATCGTCGCCTCGTCGCGGTGCTCGCGCTGTCGCGCCGACGGCACGACCTCCAGGCTGGGCCGACCGCCTCGCCGGACCCAGCGCACCGACTCCACGAGGTCGGTCGGGTCGGTGGTGGCACGGGGCGCGGAGCTTCTCGGCCGCGCCGAGCCGGGCTCCGACACGGGGGCCGACACGGGCGCCGACACGGTCGCACCCGCGGGCGTCGTCGTGGCCCCCGCAGGCGCCCGCTCCCCCGCATCGTCGCAGGCCGCGAGCACCCCGACGACGAGCAGGATCGCGGCGAGCCTCGGTCCCCCACCGGACGTGGTCAGCCCCTGCATGACCCTCCACCGCATGACCCTCACCCGCGTGACGCTCACCCGCATGACGCGACCTCTCTCTCGGCATGACGAAGGGGCCCGGGCGATCGCCCGGGCCCCTTCGTCGTGTTGCGCCGAAGCGCTCAGATCACTTGAGGATCTTGGTGACGCGACCCGCGCCGACGGTGCGACCGCCCTCGCGGATAGCGAACTTCAGGCCCTCTTCCATCGCGATGGGCTGGATGAGGTCGACCTTCATGTCGGTGTTGTCACCGGGCATGACCATCTCGGTGCCCTCGGGCAGGTGCACGACGCCCGTCACGTCCGTGGTCCGGAAGTAGAACTGCGGACGGTAGTTGTCGTAGAACGGCGTGTGCCGCCCGCCCTCGTCCTTGGACAGGATGTAGACCTGGCCCTCGAACTCGGTGTGCGGGGTGATCGAACCCGGCTTGCAGACGACCTGGCCGCGCTCGACGTCCTCGCGCTTGATGCCGCGCAGGAGCAGGCCGACGTTCTCGCCCGCACGACCCTCGTCGAGGAGCTTGCGGAACATCTCGATGCCGGTCACCGTGGTCTTGCTCGACTTGTCACGGATGCCGACGATCTCGACCTCTTCGTTGACCTTGAGCAGACCGCGCTCGATGCGGCCGGTGACGACGGTGCCACGACCGGTGATCGTGAAGACATCCTCGACCGGCATGAGGAACGGCTTGTCGACGTCGCGCTCCGGCATCGGGATGGCCTCGTCGACGGCGTCCATGAGCTCGAGGACGGTCTTGCCCCACTCCTCGTCGCCCTCGAGCGCCTTGAGCGCCGAGACCTTGACGACCGGGACGTCGTCGCCGGGGAACTCGTACTGCGAGAGCAGCTCGCGGACCTCCATCTCGACGAGCTCGAGGATCTCCTCGTCGTCGACCATGTCGGCCTTGTTGAGCGCCACGACGATGTAGGGGACGCCGACCTGGCGGGCCAGGAGGACGTGCTCCTTCGTCTGCGGCATCGGGCCGTCGGTGGCCGCGACCACGAGGATCGCGCCGTCCATCTGCGCCGCACCCGTGATCATGTTCTTCACGTAGTCGGCGTGGCCGGGGCAGTCGACGTGCGCGTAGTGACGGCTCTCGGTCTGGTACTCGATGTGCGCGATGGAGATCGTGATACCGCGCTGCTTCTCTTCGGGTGCCTTGTCGATGTCGTCGAACGCGAACTGCGGGTTCAGGTCCGGGTACTTGTCGTGCAGGACCTTCGAGATCGCAGCCGTCAGCGTCGTCTTGCCGTGGTCGATGTGACCGATGGTGCCGATGTTGACGTGCGGCTTGGTCCGCTCGAACTTCGCCTTCGCCACTGGTGTCCTCCTGTTGGACTTGTTGTCACGCGCCCACCCGACTGCGGGCGGTCGCGCTGGGGGAATTGCTTACTACGTGAAGAGCACAGACGGGTGAGTGTACCCCGCCTCACTCGCCTCGCATCTTCTTGACGATCTCGTCCGCGACGTTCCGGGGAACCTCCGCGTAGGAGTCGAATTGCATCGTGTAGTTGGCCCGACCCTGCGTCTTGCTGCGAAGGTCGCCAACGTACCCGAACATCTCCGACAGCGGCACAAGGGCGCGCACGACCTTGGCGCCGCTGATGTCCTCCATGGACTGGATGTGACCACGGCGGGAGTTGATGTCACCGATGACGTCACCCATGTATTCCTCGGGGGTGCGCACCTCGACCGCCATCATCGGCTCGAGCAGGACCGGGTCGGCCTTGCGCAGCGCCTCCTTCGTGGCGATCGAGCCGGCGATCTTGAACGCCATCTCCGAGGAGTCGACGTCGTGGTAGGCGCCGTCGAGCAGCGTCGCCTTGACGCCCACCATCGGGTAGCCCGCGAGCACACCGAGCTGCAGCGCTTCCTGGATGCCCTGGTCGACCGACGGGATGTACTCCCGCGGGATGCGACCACCGGTCACCTTGTTGTCGAACTCGTACATCTCGCCCTCGGACGTGTCCAGGGGCTCGTAGGTGACCTGCACCTTCGCGTACTGACCCGACCCACCGGTCTGCTTCTTGTGGGTGTAGTCGTACTTCTCCACGGGGCGACGGATCGTCTCGCGGTAGGCGACCTGCGGCTTGCCGATGTTGGCCTCGACCTTGAACTCACGACGCATGCGGTCGACGAGGATGTCGAGGTGCAGCTCGCCCATGCCCTTGATGACCGTCTGACCGGTCTCCTGGTCGAGCTCGACCTGGAACGTCGGGTCCTCCTGCGCCAGCTTCTGGATCGCCGTGCCCAGCTTCTCCTGGTCACCCTTGGTCTTGGGCTCGATCGCCACGGAGATGACGGGCTCGGGGAACGTCATCGACTCCAGGATGATCTGCTCCTGGGGGTCCGACAGCGTGTCGCCGGTCGTCGTCTCCTTGAGACCGATGGCCGCGTAGATGTGGCCCGCGAGGGCCTCGTCGACCGGGTTCTCCTTGTTGGCGTGCATCTGGAAGAGCTTGCCGATGCGCTCCTTCCTGCCCTTGGTGGAGTTCACCACCTGGCTGCCCGCAGCGATCCGACCGGAATACACGCGGATGAAGGTGAGCGTGCCGAAGAACGGGTGGGCCGCCACCTTGAACGCCAGCGCCGAGAACGGCTCCTTGACGCTCGGCTCGCGGGTCAGCTCGGTCTCCTCGTCGCCGGGCTTGTGCCCGATCATCGGGGGCACGTCGAGCGGGGAGGGCAGGAAGTCGACGACCGCGTCGAGCATCGGCTGGACGCCGCGGTTCTTGAACGCGGAGCCGCACAGGACGGGGTAGAGCTCGGAGGTGATCGTCAGCTTGCGGATGCCGGCCTTGAGCTCCTCCGGGGTCAGCTCCTCGCCACCGAGGTACTTCTCCATGAGGTCGTCGTCGCTCTCGGCGACGCGCTCGACGAGGTGCTGGTGGTACTCGTCCGCGCGGTCCTTGAGGTCCGCCGGGATCTCCTGGATCTCGTACTTCGCGCCGAGCGTCACGTCACCCTTGGCGTCGCCGGGCCACACGAGCGCACGCATGTAGATGAGGTCGATGACGCCGACGAAGTCGGACTCCGCGCCGATCGGCAGCTGAAGCACGAGCGGCTCGGCCCCGAGACGGTCCTTGATGGTCTGCACCGTGAAGTAGAAGTCGGCGCCCATCTTGTCCATCTTGTTGACGAAGCACACGCGCGGCACGTCGTACTTGTCCGCCTGGCGCCACACGGTCTCGGACTGGGGCTCCACGCCCTCCTTGCCGTCGAAGACGGCGACCGCACCGTCGAGCACGCGCAGCGAGCGCTCCACCTCGACGGTGAAGTCCACGTGACCGGGCGTGTCGATGATGTTGATCTGGTTGCCCTCCCAGAAGGAGGTCACCGCGGCCGACGTGATCGTGATGCCGCGTTCTTTCTCCTGCTCCATCCAGTCCGTCGTCGACGCGCCGTCGTGGGTCTCACCCATCTTGTGGTTGACGCCGGTGTAGAAGAGGATGCGCTCGGTCGTCGTCGTCTTGCCGGCGTCGATGTGCGCCATGATGCCGATGTTGCGGACCTTGCTCAGGTCGGTCAGGACATCGAGTGCCACAGGATCTCTCGTCTCGTCTCGTCATCTGGCCGCCCCGGGCGGGGCGGGGGGTGGCGGCCGGTGAGCCGCCCGGAATTGCAGAGGGGGATCACGCCCTCACCGAGGCGGCCGTCGCGACGAGCGCGCGACAGCCGCGACGGTGGGGGCTCGCGATCACCAGCGGTAGTGGGCGAACGCCTTGTTGGACTCGGCCATCTTGTGCGTGTCCTCGCGTCGCTTGACCGACGCGCCGAGGCCGTTGCTCGCGTCGAGGATCTCGTTCATGAGGCGCTCGGTCATCGTCTTCTCGCGGCGCTGCCGGGAGTAGCCGACGAGCCAGCGCAGCGACAGGGTCGTCGCCCGGCCGGGCTTGACCTCGACCGGCACCTGGTAGGTCGCGCCGCCGACGCGGCGGGACTTGACCTCCAGGGCGGGCTTGACGTTGTCGAGCGCGCGCTTGAGCGTGACGACCGGGTCGGTGCCCGTCTTCTGCCGGCAGCCCTCGAGGGCGCCGTAGACGATGCGCTCGGCGATCGACTTCTTGCCGTCGAGCAGGATCTTGTTGACGAGCTGCGTCACCAGCGGCGACCCGTAGACGGGGTCGACGACGAGCGGTCGCTTGGGGGCAGGTCCCTTGCGCGGCATTACTTGCTCTCCTTCTTCGCGCCGTAGCGTGAACGCGCCTGCTTGCGCAGCTTCACGCCCTGGGTGTCGAGGGAGCCGCGGATGATCTTGTAGCGGACGCCCGGGAGGTCCTTCACACGGCCGCCGCGGACGAGCACGATCGAGTGCTCCTGCAGGTTGTGGCCGACGCCGGGGATGTAGGCGGTCACCTCGATGCCCGAGGTGAGCTTGACGCGGGCGACCTTGCGCAGCGCCGAGTTCGGCTTCTTGGGGGTGGTCGTGTAGACGCGGGTGCAGACGCCGCGGCGCTGCGGGCTGCCCTTGAGGGCCGGGGTCTTGGCCTTGCTGGCCTTGTCCTGGCGCCCCTTGCGGACGAGCTGATTGATGGTGGGCACGCATTCTCCGTTGGTCGTTGCACTGATCGGCCGAGTTTTCGGCCTCCTTGTTGTGCCCGAGCCGCCGATAGGACGGCACCGGGTGCTCTCCCCTGCACTTCCACACCACATGGCGGGCACTATGGCCTGACCTGTGTCGTGCGGATGCCCGGCGAGAGGACACGTCGTCGGGCGCGATCCCTGCGACAGGCAGTCCCCGCTGCTGCGGTCGACGGTCCACCGGCATCACCTGCGACCGGCCACGTCGCACAGACAATGCGATGCGCAGACCGGCACGCGGGCAAGGCTCACCCAAGACATGCCCTACCAGGCTACCCGGCGCCCTGAACCCTCTCCAAATCCGCGCATCCACACGGCGAGCCGCCCGATGGTGTCCGGCACGCATTGAGGGGGAATCCCCATCATGCGCCACCTCGCATCAGGGCCGGTCACCCCTTTCGGGATGACCGGCCCTGATGGTGTGCGCTGCGACGTCAGCTGTCCAGGCCCAGCGTGGCGTCGTCGAGGCGGACGGCCTCGCCGGAGCCGGGACCGAACGCGGCGTAGTCGTACTGCTGGTAGTCGGGCATCGAGTACATCGCTGCCTTGGCCTCCTCGGTCGGCTCCACCCGGATGTTGCGGTAACGGGGCAGCCCCGTGCCGGCCGGGATGAGCTTGCCGAGGATGACGTTCTCCTTGAGGCCGAGCAGCGGGTCGCTCTTGGCGTGGATCGCCGCGTCGGTCAGGACGCGGGTCGTCTCCTGGAACGACGCCGCCGACAACCACGAGTCGGTCGCGAGCGAGGCCTTCGTGATGCCCATGAGCTCGGGGCGACCCGAGGCGGGCTTGCCGCCCTCGGCGACGACCCGACGGTTCTCGGTCTCGAAGTGGCCGCGCTCGGCCATCGAGCCCGGGAGCAGGTCGGCGTCGCCCGCCTCGATGATCGTCACGCGCCGCAGCATCTGGCGCACGATGACCTCGATGTGCTTGTCGTGGATCGACACACCCTGCTGGCGGTAGACGTTCTGCACCTCGTCGACGAGGTGCATCTGCACCGCGCGCGGGCCGAGGATGCGCAGCACCTGCTTGGGGTCGATGGCACCCTGCACGAGCTTGGTGCCGACCTCGATGTGCTGCCCGTCCGACACGAGCAGACGCGACCGCTTGCTCACCGGGTAGGCGTGCTCCTCCGAGCCGTCGTCCGGGGTCAGCAGGATGCGGCGGGCCTTGTCGGTCTCCTCGATCTGCACGCGGCCGGTGGCCTCGGCGATCGGGGCGACACCCTTGGGGGTGCGCGCCTCGAAGAGCTCGACGACACGCGGCAGACCCTGGGTGATGTCGTCACCGGCCACACCACCGGTGTGGAAGGTGCGCATCGTCAGCTGGGTGCCGGGCTCGCCGATCGACTGGGCCGCGATGATGCCGACGGCCTCGCCGATGTCGACAAGCTTGCCCGTCGCCAGGCTGCGGCCGTAGCACTTCGCGCACGTGCCGACGTGGCTGTCGCAGGTGAGCACCGAGCGCACCTTGACCTCCTCGACACCGGCGCCGATGAGGGCGCCGATGGCGACGTCCCCGAGGTCGGTGCCGGCCTCGACGATGACCTCCCCGTCGCGCACGACGTTCTCGGCGAGCGTGCGCGCGTAGACCGCGGCCTCGACGTCGTCGTGCGGCGCGAGCGTGCCGTCGGTTCGGCGCGACGCGATCGGCAGCGTCAGACCGCGCTCCGTGCCGCAGTCCTCCTCGCGGATGATGACGTCCTGGCTGACGTCGACGAGACGACGCGTGAGGTAGCCCGAGTCGGCGGTCCGCAGCGCGGTGTCCGCCAGACCCTTGCGGGCGCCGTGCGTCGAGATGAAGAACTCGAGCACCGAGAGGCCCTCACGGAAGTTCGCCTTGATCGGGCGCGGGATGATCTCGCCCTTCGGGTTGGCCATGAGGCCGCGCATGCCGGCGATCTGCCGCAGCTGGAACCAGTTTCCGCGGGCACCCGAGGACACCATGCGGTAGATGGGGTTGCTGCGCGGGAAGTTCGCCTCCATCTCCTTGGCGACCTCGGCGCTGCCCTGCGTCCAGATCTCGATGAGCTCCTGACGACGCTCCTCGTCGGTGATGAGACCCCGCTCGTACTGGACCTGGACCTTCTCGGCCTTGGCCTCGTAGCCCGCGAGGATCTCGGGCTTGCGCGGCGGCGTGACGACATCGGAGATCGCGACCGTCGTGCCCGAGCGGGTGGCCCAGTAGTAGCCGGCCTCCTTGAGGGCGTCGAGGCTGGCCGCGACCTGCACCTTGCTGTAGCGCTCGGCGAGGTCGTTGACGATGAGCGAGAGGCGCTTCTTGTCCACCGCGACGTCGACGAACGGGTAGTCCACCGGCAGCGTCCGGTTGAAGATCGCGCGACCCAGGGTCGTCTGGATGATGGCCGACTCCAACGAGCCGTCCTCACGCAGCACCGCGTCCTCGGGCAGCTCGAAGCCCGCCGGCGGGACGAAGTCGCGGGTGCGCACCGTGATCGGCGTGCCCAGGGCGATCTCGCCCGCGTCGAAGGCCATCCGGGCCTCGGCCACGCTGGAGAACGCCCGCGGGTGCTCCTCGTCCGTCTCGACCGCGCTGGTGAGGTGGAACAGACCGATGATCATGTCCTGGGAGGGCATGGTCACCGGGCGACCGTCCGCCGGCTTGAGGATGTTGTTGCTGCTGAGCATGAGGATGCGGGCCTCGGCCTGCGCCTCGGCGCTCAACGGCACGTGGACGGCCATCTGGTCACCGTCGAAGTCGGCGTTGAACGCGCCGCAGACGAGCGGGTGCAGCTGGATCGCCTTGCCCTCGACGAGCTGGGGCTCGAACGCCTGGATGCCGAGGCGGTGCAGCGTCGGCGCGCGGTTGAGCAGCACGGGGTGCTCGGTGATGACCTCTTCGAGGACGTCCCACACCGCCGGCCGGGCGCGCTCGACCATCCGCTTGGCGGACTTGATGTTCTGCGCGTGGTCGAGGTCGACGAGCCGCTTCATGACGAAGGGCTTGAAGAGCTCCAGGGCCATCTGCTTGGGCAGACCGCACTGGTGCAGCTTCAGGGTCGGGCCGACGACGATGACCGAACGGCCCGAGTAGTCGACGCGCTTGCCGAGCAGGTTCTGCCGGAAGCGACCCTGCTTGCCCTTGAGCATGTCGGACAGCGACTTCAGCGGCCGGTTGCCCGGGCCGGTGACCGGACGACCGCGGCGGCCGTTGTCGAACAGCGCGTCGACGGCCTCCTGGAGCATCCGCTTCTCGTTGTTGACGATGATCTCCGGCGCGCCGAGGTCGAGCAGCCGCTTGAGGCGGTTGTTGCGGTTGATGACGCGGCGGTAGAGGTCGTTGAGGTCGGAGGTCGCGAAGCGGCCACCGTCGAGCTGCACCATCGGGCGCAGGTCCGGCGGGATGACCGGGACGCAGTCGAGCACCATGCCCATCGGCGAGTTGCTCGTCGTCTGGAACGCGGTGACGACGCGCAACCGCTTGATGGCGCGGGTCTTCTTCTGCCCCTTGCCGGTGGCGATGATCTCGTGGAGGGTCTCGGCCTCCTTGGCGAGGTCGAAGGTCTCGAGCCGACGCTGCAGCGCCGCCGCACCCATACCGCCCTCGAAGTAGAGGCCGTAGCGCAGCCGCATCTCGCGGTACAGCACCTCGTCGCCCTCGAGGTCCTGCACCTTGAGGTTCTTGAAGCGGTCCCACACCTGGTTGAGGCGCTCGACCTGCTGGTCCGCCTTCTTGCGGATGTTGTTCATCTCGCGCTCTGCGGACTCGCGCACCTTGCGGCGCACGTCGCCCTTGGCACCCTCGGCCTCGAGCTCGGCGAGGTCGGCCTCGAGCCGCTTGGCGCGCGCGTCGACCTCGGCGTCGCGCGCCTTCTCGATCTCCTTCTTCTCGACGTCGAGCTGCGCCTCGAGCGACGGCAGGTCGCGGTGGCGGGCCTCCTCGTCGACGGAGGTGATCATGTAGGCCGCGAAGTAGATGACCTTCTCGAGGTCCTTCGGGGCGAGGTCGAGCAGGTAACCGAGCCGGCTCGGCACACCCTTGAAATACCAGATGTGCGTCACCGGGGCCGCGAGCTCGATGTGGCCCATCCGCTCGCGGCGCACGCCGGAGCGCGTCACCTCGACGCCGCAGCGCTCACAGATGATGCCCTTGAAGCGGACCCGCTTGTACTTGCCGCAGTAGCACTCCCAGTCGCGAGTGGGGCCGAAGATCTTCTCGCAGAAGAGGCCGTCCTTCTCGGGCTTGAGGGTGCGGTAGTTGATGGTTTCCGGCTTCTTCACTTCGCCGTGGCTCCACGCGCGGATGTCGTCCGCGGTGGCCAGCCCGATGCGCAGCTCGTCGAAGAAGTTCACGTCCAGCACTGAGTGCTCCCTGCTCTCATGTCTGATGCTTCGGATCAAGTAGTTGGTGGGCCCGACGGGCGGACACGTGAGTTGTGCACCCACGGTGCCCGGCCACGTCGGGGGTACACGGGGCAGCGCCCCCGTGCGTTCAGACTTCTTCGACCGAGCTCGGCTCCCGGCGGGACAGGTCGATGCCGAGTTCCTCGGCCGCGCGGAAGACCTCTTGGTCGGGCTCGCGCAGGTCGATGGACTGACCGTCGGACGACAGCACCTCCACGTTGAGGCAGAGGCTCTGCATCTCCTTGATGAGCACCTTGAACGACTCCGGGATGCCCGGCTCCGGGATGTTCTCGCCCTTGACGATGGCCTCGTAGACCTTGACGCGGCCGGTGACGTCGTCGGACTTGATCGTCAGCAGCTCCTGCAGCGCGTAGGCCGCGCCGTACGCCTCGAGCGCCCACACCTCCATCTCGCCGAAGCGCTGGCCGCCGAACTGCGCCTTACCACCCAGCGGCTGCTGCGTGATCATCGAGTAGGGGCCGGTGCTGCGGGCGTGGATCTTGTCGTCCACGAGGTGGTGCAGCTTGAGGATGTACATGTAGCCGACGCTCACCGGGTCGGGGTACGGCTCTCCCGAGCGGCCGTCGAAGAGACGTGCCT
Source organism: Kineosphaera sp. (assembly GCA_039812485.1). Taxonomy (GTDB): domain Bacteria; phylum Actinomycetota; class Actinomycetes; order Actinomycetales; family Dermatophilaceae; genus Kineosphaera. The sequence continues at coordinate 6,026 of JBDIAP010000004.1, read as the reverse complement.
TGCCCGAGGCGCCGATGAGCCGCTGACCGTCCCGCGTGGGGCGGGTCGCCTCGAGCAGACCGGTGATCTCGCCCTCGCTCGCGCCGTCGAAGACCGGCGTCGCGACGCGGGTGCCCGCGGGCGCCTGCCGACCGTCGGCCGGGATCATCTCGGCCCACTCCGGCGAGCCCTCGATCTCCCACCCGCGGCTGGCCGCCCAGCCCAGGTGCAGCTCGAGGATCTGCCCGATGTTCATGCGGCCCGGCACGCCGAGCGGGTTGAGCACGACATCGACGGGCGTGCCGTCCTCGAGGAACGGCATGTCCTCGACCGGGAGGATCTTGGAGATGACGCCCTTGTTGCCGTGTCGACCGGCGAGCTTGTCGCCGTCGGTGATCTTGCGCTTGTTGGCGACGTAGACCCGCACGAGCTGGTTGACGCCCGGGGGCAGCTCGTCGCCCTCCTCGCGGTCGAAGACCTTGACGCCGATGACCGTGCCGGTCTCGCCGTGCGGCACCTTGAGGGAGGTGTCGCGGACCTCGCGCGCCTTCTCTCCGAAGATCGCGCGCAGGAGCCGCTCCTCCGGGGTCAGCTCGGTCTCGCCCTTGGGCGTGACCTTGCCGACGAGCAGGTCGCCGTCGCGGACCTCGGCGCCGATGCGGATGATGCCGCGCTCGTCGAGGTCGGCGAGCACCTCCTCGGAGACGTTCGGGATGTCCCGCGTGATCTCCTCGGGGCCCAGCTTGGTGTCGCGCGCGTCGACCTCGTGCTCCTCGATGTGGATCGAGGAGAGCACGTCGTCCTGCACGAGCCGCTGGCTCAGGATGATCGCGTCCTCGTAGTTGTAGCCCTCCCACGGCATGAACGCCACGAGCAGGTTGCGCCCGAGGCTCATCTCGCCGCCCTCGGTCGCGGGACCGTCGGCGATGACGTCGCCGACCTCGAGACGCTGCCCCTCGGAGACGATGACCCGCTGGTTGTAGGACGTGCCCTGGTTGGACCGCATGAACTTCGCGATCCGGTAGGAGACGTGCGTCCCGTCGTCGTTGCCGACGGTCACGACGTCGGCGGAGACCGACTCGACGACGCCGGCCTTCGTCGCGCGCACGACGTCGCCGGAGTCGAGCGCGGCGCGGTATTCCATGCCGGTGCCGACATACGGCGCCTCGGAGCGGACGAGCGGCACGGCCTGACGCTGCATGTTGGCGCCCATGAGCGCCCGGTTGGCGTCGTCGTGCTCGAGGAACGGGATGAGCGCGGTCGCCGCGGAGACCATCTGACGCGGCGAGACGTCCATGTAGTCGACGTCGACGCCGGGCAGGTCCTCGGACTCGCCGCCCTTGGAGCGCACGAGCACGCGCTCGTCGACGAAGAAGCCGTCCTCGCCGATCGGCGCGTTGGCCTGGGCGATGACGAACTCGTCCTCCTCGTCGGCCGAGAGGTAGTGCACCTCGTCGGTGACCTTGCCGTGCTCCACCTTGCGGTAGGGCGTCTCGACGAAGCCGAACGGGTTGATCCGCCCGTAGGAGGCGAGCGAGCCGATGAGGCCGATGTTCGGGCCTTCCGGCGTCTCGATCGGGCACATGCGGCCGTAGTGCGACGGGTGGACGTCGCGGACCTCCATGCCGGCGCGGTCACGGGACAGACCACCCGGGCCGAGCGCGGAGAGGCGACGCTTGTGCGTCAGGCCCGCGAGCGGGTTGTTCTGGTCCATGAACTGCGAGAGCTGGCTCGTGCCGAAGAACTCGCGGATCGAGGCGACGACCGGGCGGATGTTGATGAGCGTCTGGGGCGTGATGGCCTCGACGTCCTGAGTCGTCATCCGCTCGCGCACGACGCGCTCCATCCGCGACAGGCCGGTGCGGACCTGGTTCTGGATGAGCTCGCCGACGTTGCGCAGGCGACGGTTGCCGAAGTGGTCGATGTCGTCGGTCTCGACGCGCAGCTCGACGTCCTGCCCGCGACGGCGGCCCGGGATCGTGTCCTGGCCGGCGTGCAGCGCGACGAGGTACTTAATCGTGGCGACGATGTCGTCGACAGTGAGGGTCGACTCGGTGAGCGCGCCCTCGATGCCCAGCTTCTTGTTGACCTTGTAGCGACCGACCTTGGCCAGGTCGTAGCGCTTGGGGTTGAAGTAGAGGTTGTCGAGGAGCGCCTGCGCGGCCTCCTTCGTCGGGGGCTCGCCCGGGCGCAGCTTGCGATAGATGTCGAGCAGCGCGTCGTCCTGACCCGTCGTCGAGTCCTTCTCGAGGGTCTGGCGCATCGAGTCGTACTCGCCGAACTCCTCGAGGATGCGCGCGTCGCTCCAGCCGAGGGCCTTGAGCAGCACGGTGACCGACTGCTTGCGCTTGCGGTCGACGCGCACGCCGACCATGTCGCGCTTGTCGATCTCGAACTCGAGCCACGCGCCGCGGCTCGGGATGACCTTGGCCGAGTAGATGTCCTTGTCGGAGGTCTTGTCGGGGGTGCGCTCGAAGTAGACGCCGGGGCTGCGCACGAGCTGGGACACGACGACGCGCTCGGTGCCGTTGATGATGAACGTGCCGCGATCGGTCATGAGCGGGAAGTCGCCCATGAAGACCGTCTGGGACTTGATCTCACCGGTCGTGTTGTTCATGAACTCGGCGGTGACGAACAGCGGGGCGCTGTAGGTCATGTCCCGCTCCTTGCACTCGTCGATCGAGTACTTCTGCTCCTCGAAGCGGTGGTCGCGGAAGCTCAGCGACATGGAGCCGGAGAAGTCCTCGATCGGGGAGATCTCCTCGAAGATCTCCTCGAGCCCGGAGCGCTCGGGGACGTCGTCGCGCCCCGCCTCGATGGCGTCGGCCACCCGCTCCTGCCAGCGCTCGTTGCCGAGCAGCCAGTCGAAACTCTCCGTCTGGAGTGCCAACAGGTCGGGCACCTCCAGGGGTTCGCGGATCTTCGCGAAAGACACACGGCCGGAGGCCGTGATAGCACTGGACATCTTCTGGGTCGCGGATCGCGAGGCAGCCAAGGATGGTCCTTCCAGAGGCCTGGGTTCAACGGCGGTCGCGCCTGCGTCGATGTCCGCAAATCCCGCGGAAGGCACCCTGACCAGCGATGTCGCGAGACGATCGAGCTGGGGAAGCCGGTCGGGCCGGCTACGGCGACGGGGTTCGTTCCAAGTGGGCAGGGAACATGAGCAGCGCAAAGCGACAGCATACCGAAGGGCGCCAGCGAAGTCTAATCGACTCCCATCGGCGCGCATAGGGCTGGACCTGAGCCCGGTGGACCGCGCATCTGAAGTGTCGTGCCCACCGGGCGAGATGGTCAAGGGATGTGTGGTCGTGCTCGGAGAACTCCTCAGATGACCAGGCTGCCGAAGAGGAAGCCCAGGATCACCGCAAAACTGATCGTCAGGATCCCCGGCACGAGGAACGCGTGATTGAAGACCGCCTTGCCGATCCGGGTGCTGCCCGTATCGTCCATCTCCACCGCCGCGAGCAGCGTCGGGTAGGTCGGGAGCACGAAGAGAGCCGACACCGCAGGGAACGCCGCCACGGCGGCCAGGGGAGCCACTCCGAGAGCGAGGGCCGTCGGCATGAGCGCCTTGGTCGTCGCGGCCTGCGAATACAGCAGCGCGGCTGCGAAGAACAGCACGACGGCCAGCATCCACGGATAGTCGGCGAGCAGCTGCCCGGCAACGCCCTTGATGTCGTCGGTGTACGCCTGCACGAACGTCGTGCCGAGCCACGCAACTCCGAGCACACAGATCGCCGCGCTCATCCCCGACTTGAAGGTCGACGCAGTGAGGATGTCGCTCGGCGCGCTTCGTGCCAGCAGCACCGTGACCGCGGCGATGGTCAGCATGAAGGCAATGATCGCCTGGTCGCGACCCATGACCGGATCCTTGATGAGCCCGACCTTGTCGGAGATCGCCGTGGCGTAGCCCATCACGGCGACGAGCCCGAGGAGAAAGACGAGCACCGAGGAGCGGGCGTGCGGCGCGAGCTCGCGTCGCTCCTCGCCGCGCAGGGTGACGACGCCGCGGGCCAGCCGGTCCTGATACACCGGGTCCTGGGAGAGTGGACTGTTCGGATTGGCCCGGTCGATGATCGTCATGACGAGTGCGACGAGCATGCACGCGATGAAGGTCGACGGGATCGCGACGGCGAGCAGGTCGAGGTAACCCACGCCGAGCGGCTCGAGCACCGAGGAGAAGAAGACGACCGCGGCCGAGATCGGCGATGCCGTGATGGCGATCTGTGAGGCGACGACCGCGATCGACAGCGGCCGCGAGGGCCGTATGTCGTTCTCCTTGGCGACCTCGGTGATGACCGGCATCGTCGAGAAGGCCGTGTGGCCGGTGCCTGCCATGAGTGTCATGAGATAGGTGATGATCGGCGCGAGGAAGTTCAGGTGCTTGGGATTGCGGCGCAGGATGCGCTCGGCGACGTCGACGAGGTAGTCCATGCCACCGGCTACCTGCATGGCCGCGATGGCGCAGATCACCGCCATGATGATGGAGATGACGTCGAGCGGCATGTCGCCAGGCGTCAGTCCCAGGAGGGCGAGCACGAGCACTCCGAGACCACCCGCGAAGCCGATGGCGATCCCACCGAGGCGGGCCCCGAGGAAGATCGCCGCGAGGACGACGAGCAGATGCACCCAGATCAACGTGCGGCCTTCGGGTCGGAGGCGACATCGTCGTCCGTGGTGGGCAGGTGCCCTGGGTTCATGAGGTTCCCCAGCGACAGCACGCGGTCCAGGGACTCGGCATCCATGAGGCCGCGCTCGAGGACGATGTCGCGGACCCCGCGCCCGGTGCGTGCGGCCTCCTTGCCGATCTGGTCGCCGGCCTCGTGGCCGATGTAGTCGTTGAGGTAGGTGACGACGCCGATCGAGTTCGTCACATACTCCAGGCACACCTCGGCATTCGCGGTGATCCCTTCGACGCATCTGGTTCGCAGCACGTCGCAGGCGCGGGTCAGGAGCGCGAGCGACTCGAACAACGACTGGGCGATGACCGGCTCCATGACGTTGAGCTGAAGCTGACCGGCCTCGGCTCCCATCGTCACCGTGACGTCATTGCCGATGACCTTGAAGCACACCTGATTGACGACCTCGGGGATGACCGGGTTGACCTTGGCAGGCATGATCGAGGAGCCGGCCTGGACCTCCGGCAGGTTGATCTCGTTGAGTCCCGCCCGCGGACCGGACGAGAGCAGCCGCAGGTCGTTGCAGATCTTCGACAGCTTCATCGCGAGCCGCTTGAGGGCGGCGTGCGTCATGACGTAGGCGCCGCAGTCGCTGGTGGCCTCGATGAGGTTGGGCGCGGGGATGCAGGGCTGAGCGCTGACCCGCGCCAGCGCGGCGACGGCGAGCGGAGCGTATCCGGGCGGGGTGTTGAGGCCAGTGCCGATAGCGGTGGCTCCGAGGTTCATCTCCAGCAGCAGGGACCGCGCGTTGTCGAGGTGGCGCAGTTCCTCACCCAGGGTGACGCCGAAGGCGCTGAACTCCTGTCCGAGAGTCATCGGCACGGCATCCTGCAATTGGGTGCGGCCCATCTTCAGGATGTCGGTGAACTCCTCGCCCTTGGTGCCGAAAGCGTCGGCGAGCGACGTGAGGGCGACCTCCAGGTCGGCGACCATCGCGACGACGGCGAGGCGGAACCCGCAGGGGTAGGCGTCGTTGGTCGATTGGCTGCGATTGACATGGTCGTTGGGGTTGACGATGTCGTAGCTGCCTTTGGGGTGGCCGAGGTGCTCCAGGGCAAGGTTGGCGATGACCTCGTTGGTGTTCATGTTCAGCGATGTGCCGGCCCCGCCCTGGAAGACGTCGACAGGGAACTGGTCGAGGCAGCGTCCGTGGTCGAGGACCTCGTCGCAGGCCCAGATGATCGCGTCGGCGACGTCTGCCGGAAGTGCGCCGAGGGATTTGTTGGTCAGGGCTGCGGCCTTCTTGACCATCACCATGCCGCGCACCATGGCCGGCACTTCGCTGACAACCCGCCCGGAGATGGGGAAGTTCTCCACGGCGCGCACAGTGTGCACGCCGTAATAGGCATCGGCGGGCACCTCCTTGCG
>JBDIAP010000003.1:0-62082 GCA_039812485.1 Kineosphaera sp. | reverse complement strand
GAGAACGCGGGCAAGACGATCGTCGTCATCATCCCCTCGTTCGGGGAGCGCTACCTCTCGACGATCCTCTTCGAGGGCCTCGTCGACTGATCATCGGCGCGCGCCCGCCGACCCGGCGCTCGGGTCGGCGGGCACACCGCCTCACGGCACCACCGCACGACCACCACCGCACGACCACTACCGCACCACCGCAGAGCCGCTCGTCGAAGGAGAAGACCACCGTGTCCCAGGCTCAGCTGCACGAGACGGAGCCGCGCCGCCGGCGTCCGGCTCTCCGTCTCGTCGAGCACGCGCTCAGCGCCCTGCCCGGCACCCCCTCCTCCGCGAAGGAGGACCGCCTCGCGGAGGCGACGGTCGGCGTCAACGGCGCCGAGGTCTCGCATCGCTGCGCGGCTGTCGACGACCCGTCGGGGGGCGAGCGACCGCTGTGGCGGCGGGTGCGCGACGGCGTCCTGGAGGACCTCGACGCGGCCATCGCCCGCGACCCCGCCGCGACGTCGCGGGCCCAGATGGCCATCGTGTCGCCGGGGCTGCACGCGATCTGGGGCCATCGGGTGGCCCACGCGATGTGGCAACGCGAGGGTCTGCGGCTGCCGGCGCGGGTGCTGTCCAACGTCATGCGCGCCACGACCGGCGTCGAGATCCACCCCGGCGCGACGATCGGGCGCCGCTTCTTCATCGACCACGGCATGGGCGTCGTCATCGGCGAGACCGCCGAGGTCGGCGACGACGTCATGCTCTACAACGGCATCAACCTCGGCGGCCGCACGCTCGACAAGGGCAAGCGGCACCCGACGATCGGCAACGGCGTGACGATCGGCGCCGGCGCCAAGGTGCTCGGCAACATCCGCATCGGCGACGGCGCGCAGATCGGGGCCAACTCCGTCGTCGTCAAGGAGGTCCCGGACGGCTACGTGGCCGCCGGTGTCCCGGCCCGCTCCCGGCCGCTGCGCGACACGAAGGACCCCTACGAGGCCCTTTTCGCCGATCCCGAGTTGTGGATCTGAGGTGTGTGGACCTGAGCTGAACTCGGCGGGTGGCACAGGCGGCGTCAGCCCGGCTGCTGTCCGACGCCGGGCGCCGCGAGCGCCGCGACGAGCAGGCCCGCGTCGCGCGGCCGCGTGATGTCGAGTCCGGTGCAGGTCTGGAGTCTGCGGAGGCGATTGAGCACCGTGTTGCGGTGACAGAACTCCTCGTCGGCGCAGGCCTGGACGCTGCCGACCCGCAGATAGGTCTGCGCGGTGCGCAGGATCCGCTCCCGCTCCCCGCTGGTGACGTCGGCCAGCCCCCGCAGCACGTCGGTGGCGAACGCGGCGGCGACGACGTCGAGCGCGTCGACGACGAGCCGCACCCACAGGTCGCGGACGGTGCCCGGGCCGTCGTCGGGGTGCACCACGTCGGACAGGCGGGCGGCGACCCGGGCCGCCGTCGGCAAGGCTGCGACGCCCTCGGCCACCGGGGCGATCGCGCACGGCACGCGGCCGAGCAGCGGGGCCGTCGCGCCGAGGTCGTCAGCGCCCCACGCGAAGAAGCACAGCGCGCGCCCGTCACGCTCGATCCACCATGATCCGCGGCCCTGGCCCAGAGCGCCGCGATGGGCCCGCCACAGGCCGTCCTTGCAGTCCAGCGGGGTCGCGGCGACGACGAAGCGGGTGTCGGGGTCGAGATCGAGCGCGCGAGTCACGCGCTGCACGAGTCCCGGCGAGGCCGACCCGTCGAGCAGCTCGCCGAGCAGGGCCGCGACCGCATACTCGTGCTCCCGCGCCATGACGGCCTCCTCGAGGAGATAGCCGCGCTGCACCCGGGCCGTGTAGTCCTCGATGACGGCCAGCAGATGCTCGACGTGCGCGACGAGCACCTCGGCATCCTCGTCGGCGTCGGCGTAGGACCGCAGCCGGCTCCAGATGACGCCGAAGTCGAGCCGGACCGCGCTCACGAGAGCGTCCAAGGGCACGCGGCGCCGGGCCCGGTCGCGCCCGACGGCCTCGGCGATGCCCGCGGCCGAGCGCACCCGCGTCTGCGTCAACCTCAGGAGTAGATGGTCGAACGAGGCGAGGGCGTCGGCCCGGACCGTCTCGGCGGGGACGACCGAGTCGTCGTCGTAGGGCGGGATCGCGCGGATGCGCTGCAGGAAGAGGTCGACGAGCTCGTCGACGTCGTCCTGGAGCCGACGGACCAGCGCCATCCAGCGTGGATCGTCCACCGGGCTCGGTGCGCGGGCGCCTCCTGGCGCAGGGATGACACCCCCATTCTTGTGCATGTGCACAATCTAGAGCCGCGAGTCCGTGGCCGATAGGGCTTCCCGGCGGCACTCGCAGTGCGGCAGGGTGCACCAGATGACGACCTCGCCTGCGGGCCCACCCGCCCGCGCCGTAGCCGATGCCTCGAGCGCGCCATGCACCTGACCGAGCGCGAACGCGAGCGGCTCCTCCTCGCCGCGGGCGCGGACCTGGCCCGCCGCCGACTGGCGCGCGGCGCCCGCCTCGGCGCCGTCGAGGCCGTCGCCCTGGTGTGCGACGAGATCCTCGAATGGGCCTGGGACGGCGTCGACCACGCCGAGGTCCAGAGCCGCGCTCGGCAGCTCGTGCCCCGGGAGGCGCTCCTGCCCGGCGTCGCCGCGCTCGCGCCGTTCGTGCAGGTGGAGGCGCTCTTCCCCTACGGCTGCGTGCTCGTCCACGTCGTCGACCCCTTCGGGCCGCTGGACGAGGACGCGGCCGACCCCGAGGCGGGCGCGGGTGCGAGCGACCCGGCCCGCTCCCACCCGGGTCAGATCCTGCCCGGGCAGGCGCGTGTCGCCCTCGCCCCCGGGCGCCGGCGGGGCGTCGCCCGCGTCGAGAACACCGGACACGCCCCGATCTGGGTGTCCTCACACACGCCGCTGGTGGGCCTCAACGAGGCGCTCGCCATCACGCTGCCCGCCGAGCCCGCCGGGGCGAGCTGGCGGCTGGACCTGCCGGCCGGGATGAGCAGGCGCTTCGATCCGCAGGAGGGCGCCCACGTGGGCGTCGTCGTGCTCGAAGGGGAGGGCCACGCATGAACGACCGCCGCGCCCAGCTGCACCACAACGGCGGCACGAGCATCGACGCCCGCGACTATGTCTCGCTCTACGGGCCGAGCACCGGCGACCTCGTGCGCCTCGCCGACACCGATCTGTGGATCCGCGTCGAGGCCGACGACACCGAGCACGGCGAGGAGCTCATCGGCGGGTGCGGCAAGACCGCCCGGCACGGCGCGCTCGTCAGCTCCGCCGCGGGCCGCGACAGCGCGCTCGACATGGTGATCCTCGGGGTCCTCCTGCTCGACCCGCTGCTCGGCTTCCGCAAGACGAACATCGGGATCAAGGACGGGCGCGTCGTCGGCGTCGGCCGCGCCGGCAACCCCGACCTGCTCGCCGGCGTGGAGCTCGAGGTCGACGCCCACACGGCGATGATCACGGCCGAGGGCCTCATCGCGACCCCCGGAGTCGTCGACTCCCACGTCCACCTGTCGAACCCGGCCCTCGCGCCGGCCGCGCTCGGGTCGGGCATCACGACGATCGTCGGCATGGGCATCGGCGGGGTCTGGGACGTCGGGGCCAACCCCCGCGCCAACCTGCACACCCTCATCGACGGGTGGGCGCACACCCCGATCAACGCCGCATTTCTCGCCCGGGGCTCCTCGACCGACCGCGGGCTGCTCGTCGACGCGGTCGAGAACGGCTGCGGCGGCTTCAAGATCCACGAGGACTGGGGGGCGAGCCCGGCGATCATCGACACGTGCCTGTCGGTCGCGCAGGACGCCGACCTGCCCGTCGCCCTGCACACCGACACCCTCAACGAGACCGGCTACCTCGCGGACACCCTCGCCGCGACCCGGGGCCGGACCGTGCACGCCTACCACGTCGAGGGAGGCGGCGGCCACACCGACCTGCTCAAGATCGTCGAACAGCCCCACGTGCTGACGAGTTCGACGACGCCGACCCTGCCGCTGACGCCCGCCACGGTCGCCGAGCTCGGGCCGATGACGATGACCGTCCACCGCGGCCACGGCCTGCTCGACTCGGACCGGCAGATCGCCGCGAGCCGCATCCGCGAATACGCGATCGCGGCGGAGAACCGGCTGCACGACCTCGGCGCGATCAGCATCGTCAACTCCGACGCCCTGGGGATGGGTCGGGTCGCCGAGGTGAGTCGTCGCACGTGGCAGGTCGCGCACGTGCAGGCCGGTCTCGCCGGCGAACTCGGCCCGCAACACCCGGCGAACGAGCGGGTCCGCCGATACCTGGCGAAGCTGACGATCAACCCGGCGATCGCCCACGGCCTGTCGGCGCACGTCGGATCGCTGCGACCCGGGCGCCTCGCCGACATCGTCCTGTGGCAGCCGGCGTGGTTCGGCGCCCAGCCCGAGCTCGTCGTCAAGTCCGGCTTCGTCGCGTGGGGTGCGCTCGGCTCCGGCTCCGGCTCGACCCGCCTCACCCAGCCGCGCGTCATGGGTCCCTACTTCGGCGGCCTCGGCACCGCGCCGCGCCGGCTGTCGCGGATCTTCGTCAGCCGCGCCTGCCTGGAGTCCAGCCGCATGCGCGCATCGCTGCCGACCGGGCATCGCTACGAGGCCATCTCGGCCGCTCGCGACCTGACCTGCGCCGACATGGTCGCCAACACGGCCACGCCACGGATCGACATCGTCGGACGCGCCGAGCCCGTGCTCGTCGACGGCACGCCGGTCGCGCTGACCCACGCCGAGCAGCTGCCCCTGACCCGCGCCCACCATCTCGCCTGAGGAGCCTCATGGATGTCGACCTCATCCTGCGCGGAGCCCGCCTCCGCACGATGGACCCGACTCGCCCGACCGCGCAGGCCCTCGCGGTCATCGGCGAGCGCATCGTCGCCGTCGGCTCGGACAGCGACCTGCAGGGGCTGCGCGCCGCGCGCGACATCGACCTCGACGGCGCTTGCGTGACACCCGGATTCGGTGACGGACACAACCACATGGCGTGGTTCGGACTCGCGTTGGCCGAGATCGACCTCGTCGGGGTCACCGACCTGGACCGCCTGTACGCCCTCGTCGCCGAACGCGCGGCCGGGCTCGAGCCCGGCGAGATGGTCGTCGGCTCGGGCTACGACGACAACGTCCTGGGCGGCCACCCCGATCGGGACGCGCTCGACGCGGCCTCCGGCGGACGGCCGGTCTGGCTCACGCATCGATCGGGGCACATCGCCGTGGTGTCGACGGTCCTGGCCGACACCCTCGGGCTGCTCGACGGCTCGACGGCCTGTCCCGAGGGCGGGGTCGTCGCCACCGACGGCGCCGGCCGAGTCACCGGCGTGCTGCAGGAGCAGGCGCAGAACATCGTCGTCGGCCATGTCACCCCCTACCCGATGGCTCAGCTCACCCAGGCGATCTCGGACGCCTCGAGCGTGTATGCCGCCCAGGGCCTGACCCATGTCACCGAGTGCGGCATGGGCCAGGGGTGGCTCGGCAAGTCGCCGATCGAGGCCGCGGCCTATCAGGCGGCGATCGACGCCGGCACCCTCGACGTGCGCGTCCAGCTCATGCCCTGCGTCGACGCGCTGCACGAGGTGCGCGGCGCCCCAGGCGACGACATGACGTTCGGGCTCGACCTCGGGGTGCGCACCGGCTTCGGCGGCGACCTGCTCCGACTGGGCGCGATGAAGATCTGGATGGACGGCTCCCTGCTGGGCCGCACCGCCGCGATGACGCAGGACTACTGCCGTTGCACCGGCCCGCACCCGCGCGGCTACCTCCAGGACGACGCCGAGACGATGCGGCGCGCGATCCTCGCCGCGCACGCCGGCGGCTGGCAGGTCGCCGCGCACGCGATCGGCGACGCCGCGGTCGACCTCGCGCTCGACGTCTTCGAGGAGGCTCAGCGTCGCTGGCCGCGCCCGGACGTGCGGCACCGCATCGAGCATGCCGGGGTGACCTCCGACGCGCAGATCGCCCGGATGGCCGCGCTCGGGCTCACCCCGATGCCCCAGCTGCGCTTCCTGCACGACATCGGCGACTCGATGGCCGCGGCGCTGGGGCCGCAGCGGGCGGGCCTGCTCTATCGGCACCGCTCGTTCCTCGAGGCCGGCTGCCGGGTGCCGGGCAGCAGCGACCGGCCCGTCGCCGACGGCCGCCCCCTGGCCGGCATGAGCTCGATGATCCTGCGCGAGACGAGCTCCGGGGCCGTCATCGGCCCCGACGAGCGGGTCGACGCCCACACCGCCCTGGCCGCCTACACCCGTGACGCGGCGTGGATCGCCGGCGAGGAGGCCGATCGCGGCCGACTGCGCCCCGGCCTCCTCGCCGACCTCGTCGTGCTCGCCGACGACCCGTGCGAGACCGACGCCGCGGCGCTTGCCGACCTGGCCGTCCTCGCCACCGTCCTCGGCGGCCGGGCGACCCACGACACCGGGCTGGACCTCCCCGCCCGGAGCACGACAAGGAGCCCCTCATGAGCGAACCCGTCTCGCGTCGCCCCGACGACATCGTCGTCACCGACGCCGACGCCCGCAAGGTCGCCTTCGGAGCGTTCGTCGGCACCGCCCTGGAGTGGTACGACTTCTTCCTCTACGGCACCGCCGCCTCACTCGTCTTCAACCAGCTCTTCTTCGCCACCAAGGACCCGCTCGTCTCGACGATGGCGGCCTTCGCGACCTTCGCCGTCGGCTTCGTCGCCCGCCCGGTCGGGGCGCTCATCTTCGGCCGCATCGGCGACAAGGTCGGGCGCCGGCGCGCCCTGCTCATCACGGTCGTCCTCATCGGCTTCGTCACCGGCGCCATCGGCCTGCTGCCGACCTACGCCCAGATCGGCGTCGCGGCGCCCGTGCTGCTCACGAGCCTGCGGCTGCTCCAGGGGGTCGCGGTCGGCGGGGAGTGGGGCGGCGCGGTGACCCTCGCCGTGGAGCACGCACCCGCCGAGCGCCGCGGACGCTACGCCGCGATGCCGCAGATCGGCTCCCCGATCGGCACGTTGCTCTCGTCCGGTGCCTTCTTCGCCGTCGGGCTGCTGCCGCAGGAGGCGTTCATGTCGTGGGGTTGGCGCATCCCGTTCCTCCTGGGCTTCCCGCTGCTCTACATCGCCGTCTACATCCGGCGTCGGGTCGAGGAGTCCCCGCTCTTCGAGAAGATGCTCGCCGAGGACGAGATCGCGGCGACCCCCGTGCGCACCGTCTTCTCCAAGGGCTGGCGCGAGCTGCTCATCGGCGGTGGGTCGTCGCTGCTCGGGGTCGGCGGCTTCTACCTCGTGACGACCTTCATGATCGCCTACGGCACCGGCACCCTCGGGCTGCCGAGGGCGCTCCTGCTCGGCGCGACGCTGGCCGCCGCGGCCGTCGAGATCGGCGTGCTCATCGCGGGTGGGCGGCTCGTCGAGCGGATCGGCGCCGGGCGGGTCACCCTCCTCGGCGGCCTCGCCTCGGCGGTCTTCGCCTACCCCCTGTTCCTCCTCGTCGACACGAAGATTCCGGCGCTCGTCGTCATCGGCATCGTCGTCGGCATCGCCCTCCTGTCGATCCCGTATGCCGCGTCCGGGGCGCTGCTCACCGAGCTGTTCCCGGCGAATCTGCGCTACTCCGGCGTCTCGCTGTCGGCCAATATCGCCTCGATCATCAGTGGCTTCGTGCCGTTGGCGGCCACGGCCGTGCTCGCGGCCAGCGGCAAGCAGTCGTGGGCCCCGGCCCTGCTGCTCGTCGTGCTCGCCCTGACGACCGCGCTGTGTGGGGTGCTGGCGGCCCGCCGCGCCGCCGGGGCCTCGACCCGGGTCGCCCAGTGGTGACGACGCTCGCACCCGGGGTGACGACGAGCGCCGGTCACGCCATCGTCGCCCAGCTCGAAGCCGAAGGGGTGCACCGCGTCTACTGCGTGCCCGGCGAGAGCTACCTCGACGTCCTCGACGGGCTGCGCGACTCGAGTGTCGAGACGATCGTGTGTCGCCACGAGGGTGGCGCCGCGTTCATGGCGATCGCCGAGGCGCGGATCACCGGAACCGTCGGGGTCGCCGCGGTGACCCGCGGGCCCGGCGCGGCCAACGCCGCGATCGGCATCCACACGGCCTATCAGGACGCGACGCCGGTGATCCTGCTCGTCGGCCTCATCCCGGTCGGTGACCGCAACCGCGAGTCCTTCCAGGAGTTCGACCTCTCGGGGTGGTTCGGGACGACGGCGAAGGCCGTGTGGACCCTCGATGAGCCGGGGCGTGCCGCCGAGATGGTCCGCGACGCCATCCACCTCGCGCGCTCGGGGCGGCCGGGGCCGGTCGTCCTCGGCCTGCCGGAGGACGTGCTCGTCGGGCCGTGCGATGCGGCGACGCTGTCGCCGCGCGTGCTGCCGGCGGGCGGGGTCGACGCGGCTCGGCTCGCCCAGCTCGGGGCGTGGCTCCAGGAGAGCAGCCGACCGCTCGTCCTCCTCGGCGGTGAGGTGCTCAGCCCGGCCGGGGCGCGGGACCTGCGGGAGTGGGTGCAGGAGTGGCGGCTACCCGTCGTCACCGACTTCCGCACCCAGGATCAGCTCGACCACGACAGCCCGAGCTGGTGCGGCTGGCTCGGCTACGGGCGCTGCGACTCGACCGCGGCGCTGCTCGACGACGCCGACCTGCTCCTTGTCGTCGGTGACGCCCTGCGGGACGTGCTCTCCGACGGTTACCGTCTCGGGGCCGACGCGCGACGCCGCACGGTGCTCATCGGCCTCGACCCCGACGCGCTCGGGCACCATGGCGGCGTCGACCTCCACCTGCTCATCGCCCCCCACGGGTGGGTCGCCGCGGCGCGCGAGCTCCCGCCGCCCGCCGAGCCGAGATGGGCGGGGCGGACGGCTCGGGCGCACGAGGCGGTCACCGCGTGGGCCACTCCCGAGGCCGATCACCCCGCGTGGGGCGTCGACCTCGCCGTGGCGATGCGGCACGTGCGGGATCGCCTCGCACCCGACGCGATCGTCACCTACGGCGCGGGCAAGCAAGCGGTCTGGGCCCAGCGCTTCCTGCCGGCACACGCCTACCCGTCGGTGCTCGGACCACGCAACGGAGCGATGGGCTTCGGGGTGCCGGCGGCGGTCGCCGCGAGCCTGGCCCAACCCGGACGCCAGGTCCTCTCGGTCGCCGGCGACGGGTGTTTCCTTATGAATGCGCAAGAGCTCGCGACGGCGATCGCCTACGGCGCTTGGCTCACCGTGCTCGTCGTCGACAACGCGCAGTACGGCACGATCCGGGTGCACCAGGAGCGGGACTACCCGGGTCGGGTCAGTGGGACCCAGCTCGTCAACCCCGACTTCGCCGCCTACGCCCGGGCGTTCGGGGCGTTCGGACAGAAGGTGGGCACGACACGAGAGGTCCCTGCCGCCCTCGACGCGGCGTTCGCGCATGAGGGGCCGGCGGTCATCCACCTCGTGGTCGATCCGGAGGTGGTCGCGCCTCGGTGAGCCACGCGCGGTCCCGGCGAGCGCGGCGAGGGGCGGACCCGTCGGGCCCGCCCCTCGCCGCGGCGGTGTGCCGGCCGGCCCGGGTAGGGGTGTGGCCGGCCACCTCGTAGGCCGACTCAGTCGCCGAACCACCTGCTGACGCTGCCGCTCAACGCGTCCTCGAAGTCGTCGTCGTCGTGCTTGGCGCGGATCCACTCGACGAACGAGCCCCCGACGAGCGCGTCGAGCTCGGCCCGGCACCCGGCGGTGTCGGTGACGGCCCGTTCGAGCATCGTCTGGGCCTGCGCCGTCGAGGTGTAGAGGAACGGGTAGCCCTCGGGCAGCAGCGCCCGCGCCCACGGCCGATCGGGGAAGATGCCGACCACGCCGGCGAGCAGCGCCTCGACATACTCCAGGCCGTAGGACTCCTCCTGCGCGGTGGCGAGGAACGCGGTCGTGCTCGCGAGGGCCTTCCAGTAGCCCTCGCGCGAGCTGAGCGGCCCGACCCAGGCCCACTTCTGCTGGGACAGGTGCATCGCCGGGTCGCTGATGAGGTGGTTCTGATGCAGCCGCATCTCGACGCGGATCGGGGTGCGTCGCGCCACCGCCGAGACGACGTCGATGAACTGCCACGGCTGCTTGCGGTCGTGGGCGTAGATCGCCGGATAGAGCACGACCGGCACCGTCGGCTCGACGCGGGGCTGCACCCGCTCGAGCCGCACGCCGAGGTTGGACCAGGCCAGCTGCGCGTCCTGCGACAGCCGCGGGATCGTCCAGGCACGGGTGATCTCGCGGATCTCCTGGGCGGTGCGCTCGGAGTTGGCGAACGTCGGGAAGAGCGCGAAGTTCAGCCCGAGCAGCGCCAGGTTGATGCGGTGGTGGTAGGCCTGCGTGACCGTCCACCACACGAAGTTCATGAGCTTGGGCTCCTGCGCGGTGGCGTGCAGCACGCCCCAGACCTCGCCGGAGTCGATGACGTCCATGTTGATGACGAGCGTGTCGTCGGCGTCGACGAAGTTCAGCGGCATCATGTCGAAGCCCTGGCAGCGCTGGGTCGTCGGGCCGATGAGGATGGCCGGCTCGAAGAGCCGCAGCAGGCGACGCACGAGCACCGGCCCGGCCTGCTCGCCGACCACGACCCCCGAGGCGTCCACGAGGGGCTGATTGCTCGTCAGCCCGTATTTCACCGCGACCTTCATGACCGGACCTCCGTCTCCACGTGCTGCTCGAGCTGTTCGCCGCGCCGGGTCCCCGCCGGGGCGGCCTCGTCGGGCGCCGGGGGAGTCGCGCGCTTGTCGGCGTCGGTCTCACCGATCGCCATGATCCGCATACCGAAGAACGAGCGGTAGACGAAGTAGAAGGACGCGAGCCCGAAGACCACCGCGAGCACATGCACCATGACGCCCATGCCCTGCGCGGTGAGTGCGACGCCGAGCTCGACGGCCAGGAGGCCGAAGAGCGTCGTGAACTTGATGACCGGGTTGAGCGCCACCGAGGAGGTGTCCTTGTAAGGGTCGCCCACGGTGTCGCCGACGACCGTCGCGTCGTGCAGGGGGGTGCCCTTGGCGTGCAGGTCGACCTCGACGACCTTCTTGGCGTTGTCCCAGGCGCCGCCGGCGTTCGCCATGAAGATCGCCTGGTAGAGGCCGACGATCGCGATCGAGACGAGATATCCCACGAAGAAGTAGGGCTCCACGAAGGCGAAGGCCAGGGTCGAGAAGAAGACTCCGAGGAAAAGGTTGATCATGCCGCGCTGGGCGTATTGCGTGCAGATCTCCACGACCCGCCGCGAATCGGATTCGCTGGCCCGGGTCACCGTCTCGTCGAGCTTGATGTTGTCCTTGATGAACTGCACCGCCCGATACGAGCCGGCCGTCACGGCCTGGATCGTGCCGCCGGTGAACCAGAAGATCACCGTGCCGCCGGCGATGAGGCCGAGCAGGAAGGGTGCGTGCAGCAACGAGAGATTCGCGACGAGCTCGGGCTGCAGCCCGTGGGTGAGACCGATGATGATCGAGAAGATCATCGTCGTCGCGCCGACGACCGCCGTGCCGATGAGCACGGGTTTGGCGGTGGCCTTGAAGGTGTTGCCGGCGCCGTCGTTCTCCTCGAGCATCTGCTTGGCGCGGTCCCATTGCGGGCGGAATCCGAAGTCGCGCTCGATCTCGGTGTCGATGCCAGGAATCTCCTCGATGGTCGACAGCTCGTAGACGCTTTGCGCGTTGTCGGTGACCGGCCCGTAGGAGTCGACCGCGATGGTGACCGGGCCCATGCCGAGGAAGCCGAAGGCGACGAGCCCGAACGCGAACACCGCCGGGGCGAGCATGAGGCCGGCCGGGAAGAGGGCCGAGATGCCGAAGGCGATGCCCATGAGGCCGATGACCGCCATGCCCAGCCAGTAGACCGAGAAGTTGCCGGCGACGAGACCGGAGAGCACGTTGAGCGACGCCCCGCCTTCGTCGGAGGACTTCACGAGCTCACGCACGTGCCGCGACGACGTCGAGGTGAAGACCTTGACGAGCTCGGGGATGAGAGCGCCGGCGAGGGTGCCGCACGAGACGATGACCGACAGCTGCCACCACAGCCCGCCGCCGAGCGGCGCGAGCAGCGCGTAGCTGGCCCCGAACGTCAGCGCGATGCACACGAGCGATGTCAGCCACACGAGCACCGACAGCGGCTTCTCGAAGTCCATCTCGACCGCGTCCGCATACCGGCGCCGGGTCACGACGTCGTTGACGAGGTAGGAGACCACCGAGCCGATGACCATGATCGAGCGGATGAAGAAGATCCAGACGAGCAGCGTGACCTGCATCTGCACGTTCGGCACACCGAGCAGGATGAAGGTGATGAGGGCGACGCCGGTGACGCCGTAGGTCTCGAAACCGTCGGCGGACGGGCCGACCGAGTCTCCCGCGTTGTCACCGGTGCAGTCGGCGATGACACCGGGATTGCGGGCGTCGTCCTCCTTGATCTTGAAGACGATCTTCATGAGGTCGGAGCCGATGTCGGCGATCTTGGTGAAGATGCCGCCGGCGATGCGCAGCACCGAGGCGCCCAGCGATTCACCGATGGCGAATCCGATGAAGCACGAGCCGACGATCTCGGCGGGCAGCGCCAGCAGGATCGTCAGCATCATGAGCAGCTCGACCGAGATGAGCACCATGCCCACGCTCATTCCCGAACGCATCGGAATGGCGTGCACCTGATATGGCTTGCCGCGCAGCGACGCGAAGGCGGCGCGGGAGTTGGCGAACGTGTTGATGCGGATGCCGTACCACGCCACCGCATACGAGCCGGCCATGCCGATGAGGCTGAAGAGCAGGATGATGCCGACGCGTCCCCAGCCGAAGCCGACCAAGAACTTGTAGTAGGCGAAAATGACGACCGCGATGATCGCCCACAGCACGAGCAAGAACTGCCCCTGGCGTTCCAGGTAGGCCTTGCACGTGGTGTAGATGAGCTCGGAGATCTCCTGCATCGACCGGTGCACGGGCAGCTTGCGCAGGTCCGAATAGGTCCACACGCCGAACGCGAGGCCGAGCACGCAGACGAGCAGCCCGAACGACAGCAACACCTTGCCGTTGAAGCCCAGGAACGAGACGGCAGTCAGGTCCGGGAGCACGAGGTTGGCCTCGCCGCCGATCTTGTGCCCCTCGCCGCTCTGCCCGGCGCAGCCGGAGAGGAGGAACGCCGCGGCCGTCAACGACCCTGCGACCCTCACCACCCTCCGGCGGGTCGGGGAGGGCGCCCGGTCCGATTCGAGACAGGGGGCTTCGGACTGGGTGGCACGGTCATCGTGCCTGTGAGTCAAGCTCACGGTCATCATCTCCGCAGGTCATGAACGGCCTTGGGCCGATTCACCCTTCACCATAGGAGCGGGTCGCCACCGGGGATCGGGACCTTCGGCTCGGCTCTTTGCCGCGGGGAGGAGTCGTGCGCCGGACCGAGACAGAGCGAACGGGGTGCCCCCGTCATGGGTGCACCCCGTTCGTCGGCGGTCGAGTCGCGACCGCCGTGACGTCAGTGTGCGGCGGGCGGGGCCGGGGGGTAGGTCGTGGTCTCGACCGGGTCGGCGACGTCGCCGTCGCCCTTGTGCAGCTTGGTCTTGGCGGTCTCCCGGGCGTTGGCGGCGGCGTCGGCGAGCTTGGCCTGCACCTCGGGCGCCTTCTCTTTGACGGTGGCGCTCGCCGAGCTGACCTTCTCCTGCACGCGGGGGTCGTGCCACAGGGAGTCGGCCTGTGACTTGATCTGCTCGTAGCGGCCGCGACCGTCCCGCGCGCCGAGGATGTAGCCGACCGCGGCGCCGGCGATGAACATGAGCCTGTTCATGGTGCTTCCTTTCAGTTGACTGCGCTGGCCCCGACTCTATGGGCAGGCTTCCCGGCGCGCGAACGGCAGGCCCCGGAGGGCGGGCGCATTCGGGTTACCGTAGGCAGTGGTCGCGGCCTCCGACGGACGATCGCCGACCTGGAGGGCTCGCATAGTGGCCTAGTGCGGCGGTCTTGAAAACCGCTATGTCGGCAACGGCATCGTGGGTTCGAATCCCACGCCCTCCGCGCCAGGTCGCGCTGCGCCGCGTCGGGCGCCTGATCGACGCGGGTCGGTCGCGGTTGCGAGCGGGCTCACGGTCGGGCTGCCGCCCACGTGGCATAACCGCCGTCGAGATTCCGGACCTGACGACCGTGCTGGCTCAGCAGCCGAGACGCCACATGCCCGCGCAGGCCGACCTGGCAGTGCACGACGAGCGGACCTGCGGGCAGCTCGTCGAGCCGCTCGCGTAGCTCGTCGACCGGCACGTTGACCGCCCCGGGGATCGCCCCCGCCGCGAACTCCGCGGGCGTGCGCACATCGACGAGCGACTCGCCGGCGGCCTGGGCCGCCGCCAGCTCGTGCCACTGGATCGTCGCGGCGTCGCCGGAGCGAAGGTTGTCGGCGATCATGCCGAGCATGTTGACCGGGTCCTTCGCCGATCCGAACTGCGGCGCGTAGGCCAGCTCGAGATCCGCGAGGTCGGAGGCGGTGAGCCCGCCGCGCATGGCGGTGGCGATGACGTCGATGCGCTTGTCGACCCCGTCCTCGCCCACGCCCTGGGCGCCGAGGATCGCGTCGGTCGAGGCGTCGACGACCAGCTTGAGATGCATGCCCGCGGCCCCGGGGTAGTAGCCGGCGTGCGACGCCGGATGGGTGTGGACGACCCGCACCGGCCGGCCGGCGGCACGGGCCCGGCGCTCGTTCCACCCCACCGCCGCGACCTGCAGCCCGAAGACGCCGACGATGGCAGTGCCCAGCACGGGCAGCGCGCGCACGTCGCGGCCGGTCAGCGCGTCGGCCACGAGACGCCCGTGACGGTTGGCCGTCTGGGCCAGCGGCACGAGCACGCGGGCGCCGTCGCCGGCGTCACGCTTGACCGCGGCGTCGCCGACCGCCCAGATGTGCGCGTCGCTCGTGCGCTGGCGGTCGTCGACGACGATGCCGCCGCGCTCGTCGACCTCCAGTCCCGCGTCGGCCGCGAGCCCGGAGTCGGGCCGCACCCCGATGGCGGCGATGACGAGCTCGGCATCCGTCCGCGACCCGTCCGACAGGTCGACGCCCGCCTCGTCGATGCGGGTCGCGCTGACGCCGGTGCTCACCCTGACGCCGGCGTCAAGGAGTCGCCGACGCACGAGCGCGGACATCTCGACGTCGAGCGGCGCGAGGAGCTGGTCGGCCAGCTCGACGACGGTCACCGCCACCCCGCGGGCGTGCAGGTTCTCGGCGAGCTCCAGGCCGATGAAGCCGCCGCCGAGCACGACCGCCGCCCTCGGCTCGGCGTCCGTCGCCGCGCGCAGGGCGTCGACGTCGCCCATGCTGCGCAGCGTCAACGCGCGCTCGATGCCCGGCACCGGGGGCAGGAAGGGTGCCGCGCCCGGCGCGAGCACGAGCTCGTCGTAGGGGATCTCGAACGGCGTGCCGTCGATCGTGTGCCGCCCGCGCACGACCCGGGCCGCGCGGTCGAGCGCCGTGGCCTCGTGGTGGACGCGCACGTCGAGCGCGAAGCGCGCGCCCAGACTCGCGGGCGTCTGCAGCAGCAGCGCGTCGCGGGAGTCGATGACCCCTCCTACGTAGTAGGGGAGCCCGCAGTTCGCGAATGACACCTCGCCGCCACGCTCCAGCACGATGATCTGCGCGTGCTCGTCGCGGCGCCGGAGTCGGGTCGCGGCCGACATCCCGCCGGCGACTCCGCCGATGACGACGATGCGCCGCGCGGCGTCGCCCCGCACGGGGTCTGTGCCGGACGCTGTCACCGGCCGAAGAGCCGCGAGAAGATGCCGCCGGGTGTGCTCGACGTGGTACCGCCCGAGGCGCACGTGCACCGCTGGGCGGCCGGGACTCCTCGCAGCGCCTCTTCGATGTGTTGTCCGCATCCGCTCCACGTCGCCTTGCCGCAGCGTCCGCAGGTCACCTTCTGGCACATGGGTCTGCCTCCATTCTGTGTGGTCCTGACTCGTTGATCGTATACCCCAGGGGGTATTTGTCGAGGGGCGATTCAGCCCGTTCTCCGCGGTTGCATGCATCGAGCCCGTCACCCACCGTCCCCCGCCCGTGTGACCATTGCGCAAGTGCTGGCCCCAGTCCGACCGGATTCCACGATTTAGGCCCACAGGTTGCGCAAAGATGGCCCGCATGCAGGGCGTGACGATGACGATGGTGGCCAGGGTCTCGGGGGTCTCGGTGAGCACGGTCTCGCACGTCATCAACGGGACCCGGCCTGTGGCGGCCGCGACGCGGGCCCGCGTGCTCGACGTCATCGAGGAGCTGGGCTTTACGCACAAGCCGGTCGCGCGGTCGCTTGCGGCCGGCTCCACCTTGACGATCGGTCTCTCGATGTCGTGGGTGTCGAGCATGTACGGGCAGGAGCTCGTGGCCGGCATCGAGGAGGAGTCTCGGCGCCAGGGCATGCAGCTTCTGCTGGCCGACACCCGAGACGACGAGGAGCGCGAGGAGCGAGCCGTCGCCAATCTGCTCGCCCACCACGTGGGGGGCATGCTCATCGCGCCCACGCCGCACTGGCAGGGGTCGGCGCTGCGGCTCCTGCAGGAACACTCCGTGCCGTTCGTCGTCATCGATCGACTCCAGGACATGCGTGTCGACCAGGTCGGCGTCGAGAACGAGAGCGGTTCGGCCTCGGTCGTCGAGCATCTCCTGCAGATCGGTCACCGCAGGGTCGCCACGATCACCGGACGGGCCGGTCTGGCCACGACCCGCGAGCGGCTCGAGGGTTACCGGCTCGCGCATCGGCGCCGCGGCCTGCGCGTCGACGAGCGCTACATCGTCGACGGCAGCTCCACCGAGCAGGGCGGCCGCCGCGCGATGGCCCAGCTCCTGGCCATGCAGCCCACCCCGACGGCCGTCTTCGTCGCCAACGACTCGATGACCATCGGCGCCCTGCGCGCCCTCCGGGAGGCCGGTCTCGACGTGCCCGGGCAGATGGCGCTCGTCTGTTTCGACGACTTCCCGTGGGGCGACGTCTTCCTGCCGCGGCTCACGGCGATCGCCCAGCCGAGCTTCGCCATCGGGGCGCGCGCGGTGCAGCTGCTCGTGCGGCGGCTGGGTGATCCGCAGGCGCCCGCTCAGACGCTGCGTCTCGCCGGCGAGGTGACACATCGTGAGTCGTGCGGATGCCAAACCCGTGGAGCTACCGTGGAATTCCCCGCGTAACCTACCTGTGACCGGCCTGTGACCAGCCCTGACGGCGGCGGTCTCGGGGTGCGCTGCACCCCTTGGCGGTGCGGGCGTACGTGCTACCGTGGGCCGCGGTTGCATGTGCAGTTCCTCGCAGTTCGCGATAAACACGGCCGGCGGCGGGTGACGTCCGTCGTCTGCCAAGCTCGTGTGGGGTGAGTGCGGCAGCCTGGACACCACGATGTGTGGGGTCCATCGGCCGATCAAAGATAGAGAGTTGTTTTCCCCATGGCACAGGGCACCGTCAAGTGGTTCAACGCCGAAAAGGGCTTCGGTTTCATTGCTCAGGACGGCGGGGGCCCCGACGTCTTCGTCCACTACTCGGCGATTCAGAGCAGCGGCTACCGTTCCCTCGATGAGGCGCAGCGCGTCGAGTTCGAGGTCACCCAGGGTCCGAAGGGCCCGCAGGCGGACGCCGTTCGTCCCCTCTGATCGACCTGCCTAGGCAGATCGACACACACTTCCCGACGACCCCCGGCGATCGCGCCGGGGGTCGTCGGCGCGTCGTTGGCCCGCTTGGCCCGCTTGGCCGGCCATCGCGCGACGCCACGGTGTGGTGCTCGATCGCGATCGCGGTGACGATCGCCTACGGGCTCGTATTCCTGCCGCTGCGGCCGCTGCTGCTCGCGCTCTCGCCCGAGGCGCTCGCGGCGATCACGGGCTCCCGCGTCGCGCTCATGGCGCTCGGTGTGCTCGCTCGCACCGGCGAGGCCACGCTGTGGTGGCCGGTGCCGCTCGCGATCGTCTCGATCATGAAGTTCCACTGGGTCTATTGGTGGGCGGGGCGCCTCTGGGGCCACGACGTCCTCGAGCGACTGGGCGGCTCGACGCCGCGAGCACGCCGCCGAATCCGCCGCGCCGAGGCGCTCGTGCGCCGCTACCAGGTGCTCGCGATCGCGGTGACCTACGTGCCGCTGCCCGTCGCCCGCGAGGTGGTGCTCGCCGGCATCGGCGCCTCGGGCGTGCGACTGCGCACGTTCCTGCTCGTCGACCTCGCGATCGCCGCCGTGACCCAGCTGGCGTGCGTGGGTCTCGGTCTGGCCGTCGGTGAGCGGGCCGTGCCGCTGCTGCGCCACTACGCCGTGTGGGCGGGCGCGATCTCCCTCGCCGTGCTCGCCGCGATGGTCTTGGCGTGGTGGCGGGGGGCAGCCTCGGCGCGTGCGCGAAGTCGAGCGTCAGATGGCCGAACATGGTGCGGTCCGCGTAGCGGACCGACGGCTCGAAGGCCGTGATGGTCGAGGTCATGGTGTCCTGACCGGCTGGGGTGACGTCGACCTTGGTGCCGACCTGCAGCGGTCCGTGGGGCGCGAAGCGGTCGCCGCCGGGGAGCGTGAGCTCGCCGCGGTGGAGGACGACAAGCCCCTGCCAGATCAGCCCGATCGGGGTGGCCGTGGTCTGCTCGTGGCTGGTCGTCCACCGGGGACCCTGGGCGCGGTGCTGCGCGGGCGCCGGACCAGGGCTCAGGGCAGTGAGGACGGCTCGGGTCGTCGTGACGGCGGCGAAACCGCCTCCGTGGAGTGACACGGCGCTGGCCCGCAACAGTTCGTCCGCGGTGAGCCGCCACGTCTCGCCGGCGATCGTCGGACCGGTCAGCTCGAAGGTGCGCGTCGCATCGATCGGCACGGTCACGGCATACCCAGGCTGCCGGCCATGCGCGCAGTGGTCTCGACGCACATGTTGGTCTGGACGACCAGAGCGGTCCGAGGCCGCGCCGGGGCGGGGGTCGGGTAGGTGTCCATGTGCACTATTGCAGTCCGAGCCGAAGGTGCCGGACCAGTGGCGAACACGACACCGATCGATAAGACCTCGCCATGCGCATCGCAGTGGTGGTCGACGCCGGCTCCCGACCCCACGACGTCGCCGTCGCGCTCGAGGTCTTCGCCGACCGCACGGGGCACGGACTGCCGCCGACCTCGGTGACGGTGCACGGCGCCGGGTCGGCGGTGCGCCTGGGGCAGTTCTCGGTCCACCCCGACGAGAGCCTGAACGCGGTGGCCGCCGACCTGCTCGTGGTCCCAGGGCAGACCGAGCCGGGGGCCTCTCCCGCACCGGACGTGCTCGCCGCGCTCACCCGCGCCGCGGCCCAAGGGTCGGTCATCGCGAGCCTGTGCACCGGGGCCTTCGTGCTCGCGGCGACCGGCCTCCTCGACGGGTCGCAGGCGACGACCCACTGGCGCTGGTGCGACGCCCTGGCCCGGGCGTATCCGGCAGTCCGGGTCACCCCGAACGTGCTGTATGCCGGTGGCGGGCAGCTGTGGACGTCTGCCGGTGTCTCGCCCGGCACCGATCTCCTCATCGAGCTCATCCGTCAGCATCAGGGATCCCATGTCGCTGCCGAGGTGGCCCGCTCGATGGTCACCCCGGCTCATCGACCCGGCAGCCAGGCGCAGTACGTGCGGCCGATCCGCAGCGCGGACCCCGGGTCACTGGAACGCGTGCAGCTGGCGATCCTCGGCGACCTCGCTCGGCCGTGGACCCTGGCCATGATCGCCGGCGCGGGGCACCTGACCGAACGCACGACGTCGCGGCACTTCCGCGACCAGACCGGCCTCGGCCCCGTGACCTGGCTGACGCGAGCCCGCGTCGTCGCCGCCCAGGAACTCCTCGAGACCACCGATCTCACCGTCGAAGCCATCGCCCACGAGGTCGGCCTGGGGTCGGCGGACCTGCTCCGCAAGCACTTCCGACGCCAATACGGCGTGTCGCCGACGCACACCAGGCGGCGACGCGTCCGGATCGCTGAGGTCAGGGGCCCGAGCCGTCGACCTGGCGCGGCTCAGCAGGCCTGCGACACGTCGACGACGGTGTCATTGACGGTCGAGGTCGAGGACCCGGGGGTCGGGCCGGTCGACGTGCGAGTGCGCGTCGGCGTCGGCGTCGTCCGGGTCGGCGTCGGTGTCGGTGTCTGACCCGGCAGCGGGCCGCCGTAGATCGCCTGCTGCACGAGCGCGTGGATGAGCTCGAAGTCGGGGTTGCCGACGTGGACCACCTTGTTGCTGAACGGCAGGCTGCGGATGGTGCCCTGCTGCATCCGGCTGGCCAGCTCGGCCCACGCCGGCAGGTGGGCCTGCGGGATGTTCGTGTAGATGTTGTCCTTGGCGACCTTGGCGATCGCCGGATAGCGCTCGAGCATCATCGCCGGATTGATCTGCTTGACGAGCGCGCCGACCATGCAGCGCTGCCGGCGCATGCGGTCGAAGTCGTCGGTCGTCGCGCGGCCACGCGCGAACCACATGGCGTGATAGCCGTCGAGGTGCTGGCGCCCCGGCTCGATCCAGCCCTTGATGCTGCCCGGCACGATCTGCCCGTTCTGGACCTTGCCGCCGATCGGCACGCGCTCGCGCACCGTGATGTCGACGCCGCCCATGGCGTCGACGAGGGCGGTGAAGCTCGCCATGTTGACGACGATGTCGTAGTCGGGGGTCAGCCCCGTCACGCCCGTCACCGCCTCGTTGAGCGCGGTGACGCCGGGCTTGGGGTCGCCCGGATAGAGCTGTTTGTTGTTTTCGCCCTGCATCCACACGTCGTTGAGCAGGCAGTCCTGCGGGCAGCGGAATCCATTGGGCCACAGCTTCTTCAGCGGGCTGTAGTCGGGGAAGGGCACGCGCTCGAGGTTGCGCGGCAGCCCGAAGAGGATCGTGTCGCCGGTGCGGGTGTCGATGCTCGCCAGCATCATCGAGTCGGTGCGCACGCCCGGACGGTCGGCTTCGGAGTCGGCGCCGATGAGCATGACGTTGACGCGCGGATGGTCGGCCCACGGGTCGTCGTCGCCGACATCGGGGGAGATGCCGCTGCGGTTGAAGACCGGCTGGTTGAACAACGTCTGGAGCAGATCCCGGTGCGCGGCGATGTCACGCACGCCGATGGCGGCGGGCGCGGCGACCGCAGCGCACAGGGCCATGACGCACACCGTCGACAGGGTGTGCATCCCGGCGCCGGCGGGACGCGGCCACGTGACGACGCCCGTCCAGACGATCGAGGCGATGAGCACGACGACCGCGACGATGGCGCCGATCGTGGCCCAGAGCAGGAAATTCGGGTCGACCGCGAGCGTCAGCGCCCCGACGGTGGGTCCTTTGACCCACAGGTAGGCGGCGGCCCCGACGACGGTGAGGACGACGATCGCGAGCAGCGTGCCGCCCGCCTTGCGGCGCCCCGCGAGCAGCAGGCCCGAGCCGGGCAGCACGGTGCCGAGGGAGGTGTAGCCGAGGAAGCGGCCGAAGCCGCGCTCCGGCCGGCTGCGGACGACAGCGTGTGTGGCCGTGCGACGGGGCGTGGCGGGGTGGTCGGACGTGCCGGAGCGGCCGCCCGCGGCGGGGCGCCGCGGCGACATCCCCGGGTCGATCCGGGGGATCGTCGTCGGCCGCTTGTAGCGGTCGTCGGGCAGGTGGCTCATCCCTCGTTCCTCGTCTCGGCCTTGCTCAGCCGCGGTGGAGCGGTGGGCCAGATCCGTTGTCCGTAGTGCCTATTCGGCATCGGCGCCGCAAAAATGCGCGGAACCGGGACTCGTGCTCGTCGCCCCGGCGAAGCCCCGCCGACTCCTGGATGGTCGGTTGAACGGTCGGCTGGACGGTCGCGCGCGACACTCCAGTATCGTCGTGGGCCCTGAACGATGGCTGGGGAAGTGGGCCGTGACCTGCGCCGCATGCCGCCGTGGCGAGTGCGGGGGCGGACCGGGGCGAACCCGCTACCGGTGTCGGCGGGTCGGGGGCGCTCGACCGCGCGGTCCTCCCCCTCGAGCGCCGTGTCGACGGACGTGGGGCCAGGCGGTGCGGCCAGCTCGACGCGATCGCGCGACGCCCATGCGCGGTTTTGTGATCCGGCCTGCGGGACAGGTACCCTGGCACCTGCTGTGGCGCGCCCGGCCTGGGGTCGGGCGACGGCATACAGCGAGATGCAGGGATAGGGAGGCGTCGCCTAGTCCGGTCTATGGCGCCCGCCTGCTAAGCGGGTTTGGGGGTTAAACCCCATCGAGGGTTCAAATCCCTCCGCCTCCGCCCTTCGATGCTCCCGCGGTCCGCCGCGGGAGCATCGTCGTGTCCGGCCATCGTCGTGTTCGCCCGTCGTCGTGTGAGGCCGTCGTCGTGTCAGGCCCGCGCGGGGGCGACCGGCGCGCTCGACTCGTCGGCAGCGCGGCTCGATCGCGCGCGCAGCGCCCGGCCGATCACGTAGCCGGTCGGGACGCCGAGCGCCCAGCCGGCGACGACGTCGGAGGCCCAGTGCGAGCCGAGATAGACCATGCTCACACCGATCCCGGCGACGACCAGGGCGAACAGTGCGGCGGCGAGGTGACGGCGCCGGGGCGAGCGCCACAGGGTCACTCCGATGACGGCGGCGGCCGCCGCCGACGTGAAGGCCGCGTGCGTCGACGGGAACGAGAACCCGTCGCCGGGCAGGAGCGCGAGCTCGAGCGGGGGTCGGGGCCGCTGGATGACGTCCTTGAGCAGCCCCACCCCCACGCGCGCCACGGTGACGGCGAGGAGCACCGCCGCGAGCTGTCGCCACGCGCGGGCGACGACGCAGACGGCCACGGCGACGACGGTGAGCAGGGCCATCGCCGACGCGTCGGTGCCCGTGACGCCGAGCGCCACGGGCACCGCGTTGAACACCGGATTGCGGTGGGCCGCAAAGAATTCCAGGATGCTCAGGTCGAGTGAGTCGAGTAGGGGCGCGGACCACATCCCCCTATCGTGCGCCCACCGTCTGGGCGGACGCTGACTGCGTCGAGGTGAACCACCGCACGTCCGCGATCGTCTCGCCACGCGGCGCGACGGTGCCCTCGGCGTGCTCGGACTCGCCGTCGAGGTCGTCGTCGGTCAGGAAGAAGCCGTCGCCGGCGGGGCGCAGCCGCGAGCGGAACAGCACGAACTTCGCCAGCGTCGCCGCCGCACCCGCGAGCGCCACGACGGCGGTCGCCACGAGCGTCGGGGCCTGCGGCGCCACGGCCCCGAGGGCCGCGATGGCGCCCGCCCCGAACGCCCACGTCAGGAGGAAGAGGCCGAGGCCCTGCAGCTGCAGCCCGAGCGCGCCGTCGCGGCCCGTGGCCCCGAAGGTCCAGCGCCGGTTGGCCGCAGTGTTGAACACCGTGCCCGCGAGCAGGGCGAGCAGGTTCGCCACCTGCAACGCCATGCCCGCGGCCCCGAGCACCGCGAACAGTCCGAGGTGCAGCACGGTGCTCGCCGCCCCGACCCCGGCGAACCGCCAGATCTCCCGACCCAGCCCGCCGCGCAGGCGCCCGCGGCCGATCCGGGCGGCGATCTGCTCGACGGGGATCTCGCCGGTCGCGAGGCGACGCCGCACCGAGCGCATGCCGCGCAGGTCGTCCACGGCCGTCTGCACGACATCGACGCGGCTGTCCGGGTCGTCGAACCAGTCGACCGGCACCTCGTGGATGCGCAGCCCGCACCGCTGGGCGATGACGAGCAGCTCGGTGTCGAAGAACCACGCCGTGTCCCGCACGTGCGGCAGCAGCTCGCGGGCCACGTCGGCGCGGATCGCCTTGAAGCCGCACTGGGCGTCGGTGAAGCCGGCGTCCAGGCCCGTGCGCAGCAGCACGTTGTAGCAGCGCGAGATGAATTCGCGCTTCGAGCCGCGCACGACCCGCGCCCCGGGGGCGAGCCTGCTACCGATGGACAGGTCGGAGTGACCCGACATCAGCGGGGCGACGAGCGGCCACAGGGCGTCGAGGTCGGTCGAGAGGTCGACGTCCATGTAGGCGAGCACGTGGGCGTCCGAGGCCGACCACACCTGCTTGAGAGCCCGGCCGCGGCCCTTGGCGTCCAGGTGCACGACCTGCACGCGGGGGTCCTCCGCCGCGAGGCGGCGCGCGACCTCGAGGGTCGCGTCGGTGCTCGCGTTGTCGGCGACGGTGACCCGCCACGGATACGGGAAGTGCGTGCCCAGGTGGGCGGTGAGGCGTTGCACGCACGCGGTGAGGCTGTGCTGCTCGTTGTACACGGGGATGACGACGTCGAGCACGGGCCGAGTCGCTGTGGTGCTCATCGGGACTGTCCTTTCGCTGGGTCTGGTGGTCGGGTGGCTGTGCTCAGCTCAGCGGCGCGGTGAGGTCGTAGAAGGTCGTGCCGCCGATGGTGACCGTCGTGTAGTTGGCCTGCACCCACGTCGAGATCTCCGAGCTGGAGCTCGACCCGCCGTTGCTGCCGCCGAAGCCGCCGCCGGCGAGGAAGTAGTGGATCTGGCCGTTCTTGACGTACTGCTGGAACTGCGCGAGCGTCGGGCTCGGGTCGGAGCCGTTGAAGCCGCCGATCGCCATGACGGGTTCGTCGCTGCCGAGCTGGAGGCCGGCCGCGTTCTGGCTGCCGATCGCGGCGGCGACCCACGTGTAGTCGCTCGCGTTGGCCTGCAGGGCCGCGACGACCTCGGTGTTGGCCGTCGTGGCGTTGAGCAGGCCGCTCATGCCGCCGCCCATGCCGCCGGGGGTGTTGGTCTGGCCGTCCGTCGTCGAGCTCGTGCCGTTGGAGGTCGTGCCGTTGGAGGTCGTGCCGTTCGTGCCCTGGCCCGGCATCGCCGGGGGCTGGCCCATGCCGCCACCCATGCCGCCAGGACCGCCCATCCCGCTGCTGGGTCCTGCGGTGACGATCGAGCCGGTCGCGGCCTTGGTGACCGTCGAGACGCTGTAGGCGGCCGGGCCGGCGAGGCTGGACAGCAGCGCGGCGGCCAGGACCACCGGCACGAACCGGCGGTGCAGGCGGCTCGTGACGAGCAGCAGCAGCGCGGCGGCCATGCCGACGGCGAACACGACATACCGCAGCGGGCCGTAGGCGTCGACGCGGGTGAGCAGGAAGAAGCTCCACGTCGCGGCCATCGCGGTCGCGGCGGCGAGTGCGATCGAGCCCCAGCGCTCCCGCTGCGACCCCGCCCGGCTCCACGCCTGGGTGGCGCCGATGCCGATGACGGCCGCGATGTAGGGGGCCAGGGCCACCGTGTAGTACTCGTGGAAGATGCCCGCCATCAGCGAGAAGACGAGCCCGGTGACCACCATCGACCCACCCCACACGAGGTAGGACGCCCGCACCAGATCGGTGCGCGGCGCCTTGCGGCTCACCCACAGGCCGACGATCAGCAGCAGCAGCGCGCTCGGGATGAACCACGAGATCTGGCCGCCGACGCTGGAGGAGAACATGCGCCAGATCGACTCGGTGCCCATGTTGGGGCCGACGGAGCCGGCCTCTTCGCCGCTGATGCGGCCCAGGCCGTTGTAGCCGAAGGTCAGCTCGAGGAAGCTGTTGTTCTGCGAACCGCCGATGTAGGGGCGCATGCTCGCCGGGACGAGCTCGACGATCGCGACCCACCAGCCGCCGACGACGATCATCGCGAGCAGGGCCGCCAGGGAGTGCGTGATGCGCGTGCGCAGCGTCGTCGGCGCCGCGACGAGGTAGACGAGGCCGAGGACCGGCACGATGAGGAACGCCTGCAGCGTCTTGGTGAGGAAGCCGAAGCCGAGCAGGGCTCCGACGGCGATGAGCCAGCGGGGGTTCGCCTTCTCCAGGGCCCGCATCGTGGCGACGCACGCGGCGGTCAGCAGGAGCGCGAGCAGCGCGTCGGGGTTGTTGAAGCGGAACATGAGCGTCGCGACCGGAGTCAGCGCGAGCACGAGGCCCGAGAGCAGGCCGGCGGCGTGCCCGAAGTAGCGGCGCACGCCGTAGTAGACGAGCGCGACCGTGGCGACGCCCATGAGCACCTCGGGCACGAGAATGGCCCACGAGTTGAGGCCGAAGAGCCGCACCGAGAGCGCCATGAACCACAGCGAGGCCGGGGGCTTGTCGACGGTGATGCTGTTGGCCGCGTCGGAGGAGCCGAACAAGAACGCCTCCCAGTTGTGGGAGCCGGCCTGCACCGCGGCCGAATAGAAGGAGTTGGCGTAGCCGTTGGCGCTCAGGCCGTAGAGCCAGAAGGCCAGCGTGCCGAGGATGAGTGCGGCGAAGCCGAGCTGCTCGCGCCGCGGGCGGTCGCGCCAGCGCGTGGCGTCGATCGGGCCGAGCGCGCTGGGGCGCTCGACGTCGGAGCCGGTGGGCTCGACGTGCGCGCCCGCCGGCTTCCTGAACTGGGGAAGACGCAGCCGATCAGCGGTGCGTCGTGCTATCGCGGTGTCCATGTCCTCGACGATCCGCCGCGAGGCTATGCGTCTGCTGTGCGTCGCCTGGCCCGCTCTGATGAGGAGTTTCGACTGCTGGGGCAGCGCCCGGACGGTCTCGCATGCGTGCTTGCGCATGCGGCGCCGCCCATGCTTAAGTGAGAACCGATCTCAATAAAGGAGGGTGGGTCATGTCCCAGCACAGTGACGTCCTCGTCGTCGGGGGCGGCGCCGCGGGCCTCGCGGCCGCCGTCACCCTGGGCCGGGCGCTGCGCTCGGTCACTGTCATCGACGCAGGTCAGCCGCGCAACGCCCCGGCCGACGGCGTGCACGGCTTCCTGACGCGCGACGGGCTGGCGCCGACGGAACTCGTCGCCCTCGGGCAGGAGGAGGCGCGGCGTTACGGGGCGCGGATCGTGTCGGGGCGGGCGGTGTCGGCCCGCCGGGAGGGGGACGGGTTCGCCGTCGATCTCGCCGACGGCACGACCTACACCGCCCGGCGGCTCGTCGTCGCGACGGGCGTGCGCGACGAGCTGCCCGCCGTCGAGGGGCTGGTGGGGCGGTGGGGACGCGACGTCGTGCACTGCCCCTACTGCCACGGCTACGAGCATCGCGGCGAGCCGATCGGGGTGCTCGGCACCGGGCCGGTGGCGCTGCACCAGGTCATGCTCTTCGCCCAGCTCAGCGACGACGTCGCCTACTTCCGGCACACCGCGCCCGAGCCGAGCGACGACGAGCGCGAGCAGCTCGCGGCGCGCGGCATCGAGATCGTCGAGGGCCCCGTGGCCGCGGTGGTCGTCGAGGCGGACCGCCTTGCCGGTGTGCGAATGACCGACGGGCGGGTCGTGCCGCGCTCCGCACTCGTCGTCGCGCCGCGCGTGGTCGCCGAATCGCCGGTCCTCGACGCGCTCGGAGCAGCGAGGGTGCCGCATCCGATGGGCGCTCAGCTCGGCGAGTTCTATCCCGCCGACCCGGTGACGGGCGCGGCGGCCGTCCCGGGGGTGTGGCTTGCGGGCAATGTGCGAGACCTCCAGGCCCAGGTCGTCACCGCGGCCTCCCAAGGAACCGTCGCCGCCGCCTGGCTCAACGCCGATCTCGCCGCCGCCGACACGGCGCTCGCCGTCGCGGCCCGACGCGGCCGCTGAGCCGGGCTCGACCGGCCCGCGAGCTTCGGCAGAGGCCAGAACGTCGTACATCACGCGCACTCAGACTGGGAGACGCCAGGAAAACAGCAGGTCAGAGCCGTGCCTGTCGGGGGTGGGGCAGGGTGATGTACGACGTTGCGGCCCTGCTGCCCGCACCGGCGTCGACACCCGGCGCCGCGGGTGGAGCGCCCGACGATGCGCCGGGAGCGCCTGGGGGTGCGCTGCCCGATCCGCCGTCGATGACATCGAGGCGCCCACAGTCCGGCGCGCGCCGTCACGAGCCCGAGTGCGGGCACGCGCGCGGATCCGCGATGTCGGCGGTGCCCGCCGCCGGGAGCTCGACGTCAGGTGGGCGCCCCGCTGAGGGCCGGAGCGGCGACCTCGAGCGAGTCCAGCGTCTGCGCGGCGATGCCGAAGGACAGCGTCATGCCGATCCCGCTCGTCACCGTGATACACCGAGTCACGGGGTCGATGTCCTGCACGAGCAGGGATGTCTGCGGGCTCTTGGCGTAGACGCCCTGCCAGCGCTGGACGATGGGCAGGGGTGCGCCGAGGATCCGCGACATCTCGGCGACGAGCCGGTCGGTGATCGGCTCGTCCTGGAAGGGCGGCATCGTGCGGGCGTAGACGTGGCTGTCGCCGAGCAGGAGGGTGCCGTCGGGGCGCCGGGTCGCCATGACGTTGGCGCCGACGTCGAGCAGGTCTGGGCTCGTCGCGGCGAGCTCGGCGTGCAGCGCGTCGTAGCCGGGCATCGTCGTGAAGCCGTCGTAGCGGGTCATCGACGTGCCGCTGAGCACGGCGGAGTCGAGCGTGAAGCCGGCCGGGGCAGGGGCCAGCGCCATCTGCAGGGCACACCGTGTCACCTCGTAGGCGTCCGCGACCTGCGGATAGAGGTAGTCGAGGTCGTGCCCGACGCAGACGAGCACCCGCGCGGCCTCGAAGTCCCCGCGCGACGTCGACACCGTGCCACCGTCGATGCGCCCGACGGTCGTCCCCCACTCGATGCTCACCCCGTCCCGTGACTGGAGCCAGCGGGCGATCTCGCCGGCCGTCGTGCGCGGGTCGACCCGTAGGTCGGCCGGGAGGAAGGCGCCGCCGACGATCGCGGGGTCGGCGTTCGGCCCGAGACGCTCCCGCACTCCTGCCGCGGTGAGAAGGACGACCGCGTCCCCGCCGCGCTGCGCGTGCAGCTGCTCGAGCACCGCGAGCTCGAGGGCGGTGCGGGCGACGATGACGGCGCCCGCGGTCGGCGCCCAGAAGCCGACGGCCTCCGCGGCGCGCAGCCACCCCTCCCGCGAGCGGTGAGCGATCTCGAGCAGGTCTCCGGCCTGCGCGGTGATGCAGCAGTGGCCGAAGTTGCGGATCGAGGCGCCGTTGGGGGCGAGGTCGCGCTCGACGACGCGCACGCTCAGGCCGCGCCGATGGGCCTCGACGGCGTGGGCGAGGCCGACGATCCCGGCGCCCACGACCAGCAGATCGGTGGAGGCGGACATGGCGGTTCCTTCCGTTGGGGGAGTGGCAGGTCAGGCTCCCGGCCAGTCGTGCAGCCGGGTGAGGAGGGCGACGAGGTCGGCTTCGAGGGGGCGCAGCGACGCCCCGGCGAGGCGGACGAGAGTGACGGGTCGGCGGGGTGGCGCAGGGTGTAGCTCGAGGGCCACGAGGTCGCCCGAGGCGAGGTCGGGTGCGACCACGTGTTCAGAGATGAGCGAGATCCCCAAGCCAGATCGCACACATTCGCGGGCACCCTCGGTGCCCCAGATCGTCCACTGCGCCGCCGCTCGCGCACCCCACATGGCCAGGGCTCGATCCTGCTCGGCGCGAGTCGCCGAGCCGATCTCGCGCATGAGGAACCGCTGGTCGGCCAGGTCGGCCGGGGTGAGCTGGTGGCCGTCGGCCTGCCGCGTGGCGAGCGGATGGCTCGGCGCCGCGGCGAGCACGAGCGCCTCGTCGAGGAGTGAGTCGGTGTGCAACTGCTGGTGGTCGACCGGCCCGGCGCAGACGCCGACGCTCACCTCCCGGTCGAGGACCCAGCGGATCACCTGCTCGGCGTGGCCGACCCGCAGCTCGACCCGGATCGACCCGAGCGCCTCGCCGTCGCGAGCGAAGCCGGCGAGCAGCCGCGGCACGAACGAGTTGCCGAGCGTCGTCGTCGCGGCCAGGGCGAGCCGCCGGTCGGCG
This sequence comes from Kineosphaera sp., assembly GCA_039812485.1. Taxonomy (GTDB): domain Bacteria; phylum Actinomycetota; class Actinomycetes; order Actinomycetales; family Dermatophilaceae; genus Kineosphaera. Next base: position 32,565 of record JBDIAP010000003.1, on the reverse strand, counting down.
ATGCCCTGCGCGGCGGCGACGTCGACGTCGATGTCGTCGATGATCGCGAGGACCTGCCGGGCCCGGTCGGCCAGCGCGAGGCCTGCTGCGGTCGGGGTCACCCCGGTCGTCGATCGCTCGATCAGCTGGGCGGACAGCGAGGTCTCCAGACCGCGCACGTGCACCGACACCGATGGCTGGCTCATGTAGAGCGACCGCGCGGCCTTGGTGAGCGACCCCTGCTCGACGACGGCCAGGAAGATCCGCAGGCTCTGCGTGCTCAGGTGCATGACCCAGACTCCACCACAGGCGACCGGTCGGCGACACCGTCGGCGAGGCGGCGTCCGGCTGAACTCTTGTGCCGGACGCCGCGCGCTGCCGGGGGCGGCTCAGTCCGGGAACGCGATGCATGCCGAGCGCCATTGCGTGTAGAACTCGAACGTCTCGGCCGAGCACTCCGGCGGGCCGTATTGCGAGAGCTTCGCGCCCATGTGCGGCAGGTGCGGCCATGCGCCGACCCCGGGCCGGTTGACGTGCAGCATCCCGGCCTCGAAGCGCTGCAGGGCGTCGTAGATGCGCCCGCGGTCGGTCGTGAAGATCGTGCCGGACATGCCGTACTGCACCGAGTTCGACACGTCCATGGCCTCGTCGAAGCCGTCGACGTCGATGACGGACAGCACCGGCCCGAAGACCTCCTCGGTCGCGATGTCTGCGTCGGCGGCGACGTCCACGAGCACGGTCGGCTCCATGAAGTAGCCGGCGGCGAGCGGCCCGTCGAGGGCCCGGCTGCCGCCGGTGACGGCGCGGGCGCCGTCGGCGAGGGCCCGGTCGACCGCCGCCAGGCAGGCGCTCAGGCGGGTCGCGTCGACGACGGGGCCGAGGGTCGTCGTCTCCTCGGCGGGGTCGCCGAGCACGAGCCGTCCGACCCGGTCGCGGACCCGCGTCAGCAGCGCCTCCCGAACGCTGCGCTCGACGAGCACCCGGCTCGTCGCGCTACAGCGCTGGCCGGCCTGGCCGAAGGCGCCGTGGACGATCGCGTCGGCCGCGGCGTCGAGGTCGGCGTCGGCCAGCACGATGACGGCGTTCTTGCCGCCGAGCTCGAGCTGGGTGCGGGCGAGCCGGGGCGCGGCAGCCCGCTGGATCGCGAGGCCGACCGGCAGTGAACCGGTGAACGAGATGCCCTGCACGTCTCGATGGGCGGTGAGGGTCTCGCCGGCGATCCGGTCTCCCTGCACGAGGTTGAGCACGCCGGCGGGCACCCCGGCCTCGGTGAAGATGTCGACGAGCAGAGCGGTCGTCAGCGGCGCGAGCGGCGACGGCTTGATGACCGCGGTGCAGCCGGCGAGCAGGGCGGGCGCCATCTTCCACACCGGGATCGCGAGCGGGAAGTTCCACGGCGTGATGAGAGCGACGACGCCGAGCGGTCGACGCCAGGTCAAGGCCATCGTCCGGTTCGCGTCGGCCGGCAGGGTCGAGCCCGAGAGGCGCCGCCCCTCGCCGGCGGTGAAGCGCAGGATGTCGATGCCCCGCGTGGCCTCGGCCCGAGCCTCGGGCAGCGTCTTGCCCTGCTCGCGGGTCACGACGGCGGCCAGCTCGTCGAGGCGGCGGCTCATCGCCTCCGCGGCGACGAAGAGGATGTCGCCGCGCTCGATGGGGCCGCGCTGCTCCCACGCCCGGCCGGCGCGGACCGCGGCCGCGACGGCGGCTCGGGCGTCGTCGGCGGTCGACTCGGCGAACGTGCCGATGACGTCGGTGGTGTCGGCGGGGTTGACGTCGGCGAAGGTCGCCCCGTCGGAGGCCGGCTGCCAGCGCCCGTCGATGTGGTTGAGCCGCAGGTGATCCGGGATTGCGGGAGACATCGTGCGAGTCCTGGGAGTCATGGTGGTGGCAGGCACGGTGGCGGTCATGGCGATCACTCCGAGGTAGGGCGCTGGTTCCAGCAGGGCAGAAGGATGAGGGCGGCCAGGCCGGCGGCGACGGCGAAGACGAGGAAGACCGTCGAGGCCGACAGAAAGCCGGGCAGGAGGCCGCCGAGGATCGCGCCGACCGAGCCGCAGCCGTTGATGAAACCGGCGGCGCCGGCGGCGTATTTGCTCGTGCCGAAGTCGACGGCGGCCACGCCGGAAACCATCGAGTCGGCTCCGTAGGCGGCGAGCCCGACGATGCCGAGGAGCACGGCGACGAGGGTTACCGAGCCGGTCGCGGCGATTGGCTTCCAGCAGGCCAGCGTGACGACGAGCAGCGCGAGGCACAGGGTGCTCGGTGGGACGCGGCGGGCGCCGAAGACCGTGTCGGAGGTCCAGCCGGCGATGACCGGGGCGAGCACGCCGGCGACTCCGAAGGCGATCGGCACCATGACGGCGGTGACCGCCGACAGGCCGGGGATCGCGTCGAGCACGAGGATCGGACCCCACAGGAGGATCGCGTAGCGCGCCGGCTTGAGGAGGAAGTAGACGAGCCCGAGCCGCACCACCATCCCGTCGTGCCGGGCCGCGGCGAGAAGGTCCGAGGGACGGAAGCGGGCGACCTTGACGACCGGGATCGGTGCGCGGGTGTCCCGGGCGGCGTAGACGCCGTCGAGGCCGGCCGGGTCCTCGTCGATGCCGGGGAGACCGACCTCCTGCGGGTTGTTGCGCTGGAAGATGAGGAAGAGGGCCAGGGTGACCGCCATGACCCCCGCGCCCGCGAAGAAGGCCCACCGCCAGGAGCCGAAGACCGAGTAGGCGATCCAGCCCGTGACGGGCACGGCGACGAGGCCGCCGAAGGCGTAGCTCGTTGAGAAGAGCCCCATGGCCCGCCCGCGCCGGGAGATCGTGAAGAACGAGGCGATGTTCTTGCTCAGCGCCGACCAGCCCGTCGACTGCGACAGGCCCTGGACGACCATGAGCGGCACGAAGAGCCACAACGCCGGCACGATCCCCATGAAGAGGGCCGCGACGCAGGCGCCGGCCATACCGCCGGCGACGACGACCCGGGTGCCGTAGCGCTCGGCCATGGCGCCCCAGACGAACTGGCCGACGGCATATGCCGCGAGGTAGGTCGAGTCGAGCAGTCCGAGGTGCTGCCGGGAGATGATCCCCTCCTCGAGGATGCCGACCTTGGCGGCGGAGAAGGCGTTGCGCGGGAAGTAGAAGGCGGCGTAGGACAGCCAGGAGAGGGCGAAGATCCGAAGCTGCCAGGTGCGTAGGACCTCGCGCTTCGTGCGGTGTCGCTGCCGGGTGATCGGGGGGAACGGGTGGCTGCGCGCCGGCCTGCGAGTCCGTCGAGGGGGCGCCGAGGTGAATGGTGGATTCGCTCATGGGAGTAGCACTTCCCTGTCCAGGGGTCGCCGAGGGGCGGCGTGGCGCGCCGGCGACCGCGACGGATCAGACCCGGGCGCCCTGGGTCAGCGTGGCGTGGGTGGTGACGACCCAGAAGGCGTCGTAGTTGTGCAGCACCGCGGTCTGCCCCTGCGGCCCGACGGCCGTCGTCTGCGTCGGGGCAGGCAGGTCGCGGTTGACGACGAAGGGGATGTTCAGCTCCCCGAGCCCGCCGTGGGAGCGCAGCGGGACCTCGAGGTTGGCGAGGTCGTGCCACGCGGCGTAGCGGCCCAGGGCGGAGTCCTTGTCCGAGAGCACGGTGAGGTCGCCCATGCGGTCCAGCGGCATCTCGTAGAGCGCAGCGGCCTCCTCCGACGGCAGGACCGCGGCGAGGCCGGCCCGGCCGCGCAACGCGGCGACGACGGCGTCGCGGTCGGCTCCGGCGGGCAGGTAGACGTTGGCGAACGAGCCGAGCGCGCCGTGGTGGACCGTGTAGGGGTCGGTGATCGGCAGGATGACTCGCGAGCCCTCCTCGCCCTCGTCGACGCCGAGGATCGCGTCGACCTCTTCCTCGAGGTAGACGACGCGGGGGGTGCCGTCGTCGTGGTGCTTGGGCGACATGCCGTGGTCGGCGGTGATCGCGACGACGGCGCCGAGCTCGTCGAGGGCCGCGGCATAGCGGTCGATCATCGCGTAGAAGTCGTTCGCGACCGGGGTGCCCGGCGCGTTCTTGTGCTGGATGTAGTCGGTGAGGGTGAGATACATGACGTCGGGGCGGCGCGTGCGCAGCAACTCCACGCCCGCGGCCAGCGCGAACTCGCTGAGCTGCGCCGAGTAGACGCTCGGCAGCGGCATGCCCACGAGGCCGAGGGCGTCGTCGATGCCGTTGTCCTGCAGGGTGACCGCATCGGCCTTCTCGGCGGAGAAGCAGATGCCCGGGTTGCGGGGGGCGACGAGGTCTCCGGAGCCGTGGGGGTCGAGGCCTGGCTGCGTGACGCCGCTGGCCAGGAGCCTGCGCAGCTTGTCCTTGGCGGTGACGATGGCGACGCTCAGCCCCGCGTCGGCGGCCGCCGCGAAGATCGTCGGCGCCCTCAGGTAGCTCGGGTCGTTCATGAGCACCTCGTCACCCGTGGCCGGGTCGAGGATGTAGTTGCCGCAGATCCCGTGCACGGCCGGCGGGTGGCCCGTCGCGATCGACATGTTGTTGGGATTCGTCAGCGTCGGGATCGCGCAGTGCGCTGGCCACGACGCGCCGGTGCCCCGCGCGAGGAGGTCGGCGAGCCACGGCATGCGACCGGCGGCGATGGCCTCCTCGTGATAGTCGGGCTCGCTGCCGTCGATGCAGATGACGACGACGGGCCGGCCGTCGTGGAGGTAGTCGCGCCCGTTGACGCTGAAGGTCGTGCTCATGGGTCTGCTCCTTGCCCTGAGGTGTCCCGGATGCCGGTGCGTCCGACGTGATCCCGGGCGTCCGACTGGTTCACAGCCAGTCTTGGATGCCTCGGCACCGAGCAGAAGCCGTCCTTCTGTGATGGGGGCATAGCCGGGCGTTATACCCCGAGGGAGCTCGCGGCTCACGGCTCACAGGCCGCAACGTCATACGTCAAGAGCACGCGGAGTGTGTGACCCTCCGGAAAGCCGCAGGTCAGCGCCCTGATCCGCGAGGAACGTCTGTGTGATGTACGACGTTCGGGACTCTGCCGTCGGCCGCAGGACGCGAGTGCCCGCTCGCGTGTGCGATGTGGCCGCCGCGCCGGCCGCTCGGGTTCAGCTCCCCGGCAACTCGACGTCAGCTCCCCGGCAACTCGACCCGGAAGACCGTGCGCCCCGGCGCCGACTCGACGTCGACGCGGCCGTGGTGCGCCTGCGCGACGGCCTGCACGATCGACAGGCCCAGGCCGGTGGAGCCGCCGGCGCGCACGCGGGCGGTGTCGCCGCGGGTGAAGCGGCCGAAGATGCGGGGGAGCAGCTCGGGGTCGATGCCCGGCCCGTCGTCCTCGATCTCGATGACGGCACCCGCGGGGCTGCCCCCCAGGGCGCGCACGCGGCCGGTGACCGTCGTGCCCGCGGGGGTGTGCACGCGCGCGTTGGCGAGCAGGTTGACGACGACCTGCGTCAGGCGCATCTGGTCGCCGACGACCTCGACGGCGTCCTCGGGCAGGTCGAGACGCCAGCGGTGGTCGCGGCCGGCGACCTGCGCGTCGCCCACCGCCTCGAGCAGCAGCATCGTGAGGTCGACCGGCACCCGCTCCAGCGGTCGGCCGGAGTCGAGCCGGGCCAGCAGCAGCAGGTCCTCGACCAGCGAACTCATTCTCCCCGCCTCGGATTCGATGCGGTCGAGGGCGTGGGTGATCGAGGGCGGCACGGGCTCCCGCTCGCGGTGCGACAGCTCGGCATAGCCGCGGATCGACGCGAGCGGGGTGCGCAGCTCGTGGCTGGCGTCGGCGACGAACTGGCGTAGCCGCTGCTCGCTCGCGTGCCGCGCGCTGAGCGCCGCGTCGACGTGGTCGAGGAGGTCGTTAAGGGCCGCGCCGACCTGTCCCACCTCAGTGCGCACGTCGGTGTCCGCGAGCGGCACGCGCTCGGCAAGCACGACCTGTCCGGTCGACAGGGGCAGGGTCGAGACCCGCGTCGCGGTCGAGGCGACCCGTTCGAGGGGCGTGAGGCTGCGGCGCACGAGCCAGGTGGCGCCGACGCCGAGCAGCAGCACGCCGCCGACGCCGAAGCCCAGGGTGACGTCGCGCAGCCGGTCGACGCTCGCATCGACGCGGGCCGTGGGCAGGCCGGTGATGATCGTGTCGCTGCCCTGGCTCATCGCGACGAGCCGGTAGCTGCCCAGGTCACCGCCGAGGTCGACGGTCTGCGGCTCGTGGCCGAGCGACGCGGCGAGCAACGCCGTCATCTGCTGGCTCGTCAGCGCCGTGGCGGTGCCGTCGCGGGTGAAGACGACGTTCTGCACTGCGACCGATCCGTCGACCCGGAGCAGGAGGTAGTCGCCGCCGAGCCCCGGGGGAGTCTCTCCCCGCGGACCGCCCCGTCCACCGTCGCCCGGCCCGGCGCGCATGGCCTGGGCGATGACGCGCTGATCGAGTTCGGACTCCAACGAGTGCTGCATCGTCACGAGCGTGGCCACCCCGGTGAAGAGGGTGACGATGACGAAGAGCGCGAGCATCGAGGCGACGAGCTGCCGCCGCAGCGGCCAGCTCGCGAAGGGGCCCCGGCGAGGCGCCGCGTGGGCGCCGGTCGTGCCGCCGACCACGACGGGCTCGACGTGGGTGCGCTGGGGGTCTGCCATCGTGCTACGACGCCGGCTTGAGCACGTAGCCCGCGCCGCGCATCGTGTGGATCATCGGCTCGCGACCGGCGTCGATCTTCTTGCGCAGGTAGGAGATATAGAGTTCGACGACGTTGGCCTGGCCGCCGAAGTCGTAGTTCCACACGCGGTCGAGGATCTGTGCCTTGCTCAACACGCGCTTGGGGTTGCGCATGAGGTAGCGCAGCAGTTCGAACTCGGTGGCCGTGAGATTGATCTGTTCGCCACCGCGCGAGACCTCGTGCGAGTCCTCGTCGAGGGTGAGGTCACCGACGACGAGCACGTGGTCGGCCTGGTCGGCGACGATGGCCGTGCGCCGCATGAGGGCGCGGACGCGGGCGACGATCTCCTCGAGGCTGAAGGGCTTGGTGACGTAGTCGTCGCCGCCGGCTGTGAGGCCGGCGACCCGATCCTCGACGGCATCCTTGGCGGTGAGAAAGAGCACCGGGATGTTGGGGTCCTCGGCGCGCATGCGCCGCAGCACCTCGAGGCCGTCGAAGTCGGGCAGCATCATGTCGAGCACGACGGCGTCGGGACGGAATTCCTTGGCGGTGCGCACGGCGGTGAGGCCGGTCGCGGCGGACCGCACCTCCCAGCCCTCGTAGCGCAGGGCCATGCTCAGCAACTCGGACAGGTTGGTCTCGTCGTCGACGACCAGCACGCGCACCGGCGAGCCGTCGGGGCGGGTCAGCGCCGGCGCCTTGGCCGGTGACGATGGTGAAGACTGCATGACTCCAGTGAACATCGGCCCCCCCGAGCCGAAGCTATGTCGCCCCTGTGTGTCTGCTGTGGGCCAGGTGGCCGGGAGCGGCCGGCGAGCCGCGGTCGGGCCGGGGCCGCGGCGACGCCGGGCCGGGCTGCTCACGCGGCGAGCGAGCGCAGTTCGTGTAGGTCGGCGGTGGATCGCACCCCGATGAGGTTGCCGTATTCGCCGAGCCAGGTGCCCGCATGCGAGCGTCCGGCGTCGCGCAGCGACTTCAGGAAGGGCAGGTGGGTGATGACGCGAGTCTGCGGGTCGAGGGCGGCGATGTGCGGCGCGGCGTCGATGAGGTGCCAGCGCATCCGACGTAGCGAGCGCTCGAGGTCGCCCATGAACGGCCACTTCGCCTGCCGCGCCCGCTCGGTCGCGGTCGCGAGGATCTCGCACTCCCGCAGGAACGCGGTCGTGAAGGCGAATTCCTCCTCGCGAGCGGCGATCTCGGACTTGCGGGCCGGCGTGCCGGCGTGGCTGGTGGGCACGATGAGCACGAGCAGCGCGTCGCGGCGACCGTCGGCGACCAGTGGCTGCAGGGGTGGGTTGGCGCAGTAGCCGCCGTCCCAGTAGGGCTCGCCGTCGATCTGCACCGGCTGCTGCAGGCTCGGCAGACAGGCCGAGGCGAGCACGGAGTCGAGCGTGAGGTCGTCGTTGGTGAACATGCGCAGCCGTCCTGTCGTCGCGTGCGTCGCGGCGAGGTGGATCGCGGGTGCGCTGCGGTCGCTGCGCAGGCGCTCGATGTCGATGTGCCGCGCCAGGATCGTGCGCAGCGGGTCGAGGCCCCAGGGGTTGAGCTGGGTCGGTGACAGGGTCATGCTCATCGAGAGCGCGGCCTTGGCGAGCAGGTTGAGGCTCGGTCGGTCGTCACTACCGGTGAGCATGAGGTCCATGGGATATTGCGAGCCGACGTCCGACCACACCGCGGCCAGCGTGTCGCGCGCGCCGTCGGCGCCGCCGCTGACGAGCCCGGAGGCGAGTGCCACCGCGTTGACCGCCCCGGCGCTCGTGCCGGTGATCGCCTGAATGTCGTGGCGGTCGGCCTCCAGGAGTCGGTCGAGCACGCCCCAGGTGAAGGCGCCGTGCGCCCCGCCGCCCTGCAGCGCCAGCCCGAGCGGCCGGCGACCGGGGCGGGTGCGGGGAGTCGCACGGCGCGTGATTGGTATATCAATCATGACGCCCAAGATAGCGATCACGATGTTTCGGTTCCACGTCCTATGGCCACATGAAACGTCAGAAAATGGTCAACCGACCGTCAATTCACGCTGGTCACAGCTCTGTCGCCCGCGAGACGCAGGGCTCGGGCTTCGGGCGCACCCGACCCTCAGCACCTCGCTAACGGCTCCACAGGTCACGCATAGGCAGCGAGCGGACAGTCGAAGACATCGACACACCCCACCCGGGCAATCGCGGGCTGAGGCGAGATCCATGCAGGTCCGATCCGGACCGTCGAAGGAGTGACGTGATGCAGCAGAGTCCGTCGGCCGAGCCGACCTACGTGCCCACCGGGGCGGAGCCCCAGGTCGCCGTGACCACCTCACCGGCGATGCGCCCGCCGCGTTGGAGCGGCAAGAAGACCGCGATCGTCGCGGCGCTCGCCCTCAGCGTGGCGACCGCCGGCACCGTCGGGACCGCGGCCGCCGTGCCGCAGGGCACCGGCGCCGGCTCCGGCGTGGGCCGGATGGGGGGCATGGGCCACCTGCCGCCCGGCATGGGCCAGATGGGTCCGCAGGGCCAGACGGGCCAGCAGGGCATGTCCGGCCAGCAGACCCCGAGCACCACTCAGGAGACGTGATGAGCATCCTCAATCCCGTGCCGGGCCTCCTCGACGGGGGCTCCGCCCGCCGCTCGCTGCGCCGGGGGGCGCACTCCGGCTACCGGGGGACTCTCGTGGCGGTGCGCGAGACGACCGCCGCCGCGCGGGCCGGGGCGGCGACCCACGACCCGTTCATGCCCGCGTGTGGCGGCGGCACGCTGCGCCCGTCCCGCTCCCAGCGCGAGCTCGCCGCGGCGCTGCGTGAGGGCCGACTCTGACCGGCTACTCGAGGGCAGCCACGCCGCCGAGCACACGACGAGGGCCCCACCCGCCGCTGCGGATGGGGCCCTCGTCGTGTGCTCAAGACGCGTCAGGCCTTGTCGAGCCCGGTGTGCAGCTGGTCGAGCTCGGAGCGCAGCTCGGCGGGGAGCTTGTCGCCGAACTTCGTGAACCACTCCTCGATGAGCGGCAGCTCGGCGCGCCACTCGTCGGCGTCGAAACGGGTCGCGGCCTCGAGCTGCTCGGCGGTGATGTCGAGTCCGTCGACATCGAGTGCGCCCTCGGCGGGCACGAGCCCGATGGGGGTCTCGACGGCCTCGGCCTGGCCCTCGAGGCGCTCGACGATCCACTTGAGCACGCGGCTGTTCTCACCGAAGCCGGGCCACGCGAAGCCGCCGTCGGCGTCGCGGCGGAACCAGTTGACGAGGAACACGGCCGGCATCGCGTCGGCGTGCTCCTTGCCGAGGTCGACCCAGTGCTGCAGGTAGTCACCGGCGTTGTAGCCGATGAACGGCAGCATCGCCATCGGGTCGCGGCGCACGACGCCGACCGCTCCGGCGGCGGCGGCGGTCGTCTCGGACGACACCGTCGCGCCGATGAACGTGCCGTGGCTCCAGTCGCGGGCCTGGGTGACCAGTGGCACGGTCGTCTTGCGGCGGCCGCCGAAGAGGATCGCGCTGATCGGCACGCCGTTGGGGTCGTCGAATTCCGGTGCGGTCACCGGGCACTGCGTGATCGGCGTGCAGAACCGGCTGTTCGGGTGCGCCGCCGGGGTCTCCGACTCCGGGGTCCACTCGTTGCCGCGCCAGTCGGTGAGGCGCTGCGGCGTGTTGACCGTCATGCCCTCCCACCAGACGTCGCCGTCGTCGGTGAGCGCGACGTTCGTGAAGATCGAGTTGCCCTGGTTGATCGCGGCCATCGCGTTGCTGTTCGTCGCGTCACCGGTGCCCGGCGCGACGCCGAAGAGGCCGTTCTCGGGGTTGACGGCATAGAGCTTGCCGTCGCGGAAGCGCATCCAGGCGATGTCGTCGCCGATCATCTCGGCCTTCCAGCCGGGCACGGTGGGCTCGATCATCGCGAGGTTCGTCTTGCCGCAGGCGCTCGGGAAGGCGGCCGCGATGTAGTGGACCTTGCCCTCCGGGCTGGTCAGCTTGAGGATGAGCATGTGCTCGGCCATCCAGCCCTGCTCGTGGGCCATCGCCGACGCGATGCGCAGCGCATAGCACTTCTTGCCGAGCAGCGCGTTGCCGCCGTAGCCCGAGCCGTAGGACCAGATCGTGCGGTCCTGCGGGAAGTGCACGATGTACTTCGTGTCGTTGCACGGCCACGGCACGTCCTGCTCGCCGTCGGCGAGCGGCGCGCCGACCGAGTGCAGGCCCTTGACGTAGTCGGCGTCGGTCTCCTCGAGTTGCGCCAGGACGGTGGAGCCGACGCGGGCCATGATGTGCATCGAGCAGACGACATAGGCCGAGTCGGTGATCTCGACGCCGTACATCGGGATGTCCGCGTCGAGGTGACCCATGACGAACGGGATGACGTACATCGTGCGGCCCTTCATGCACCCCTGGTAGAGGTCGCGCATGATGCCCTTCATCTCCTCGGGCTCCATCCAGTTGTTGGTGGGGCCGGCCTCCTCCTGGGTGGGGGAGCAGATGTAGGTACGGTCTTCGACGCGGGCGACGTCGCTGGGGCTCGAGGCGGCCCAGTAGGAGTTGGGCTTGACCGTCAGCGGCACGAAGGTGCCGGCCTCGACGAGTTCGCCCGCGAGGCGGTCGTACTCCGCCTTCGAGCCGTCGCACCAGACGATCTTGTCGGGGGTCGTCAGCTCGGCGACCTCAGTGACCCACGCGGCCAGCTCGGCGTGGCTCGTGCCACCCGTCGTGGGGGTGTCGGTGGGGATCGTGGCAGTCATCCGGACCTCGTTCCTGCGCGGCTCGTCGTTGAGTCGCCCATGCTGAGGACGGGACCAGGCCAATGCCGGCGGCTCGATCAACGTGCCGCGCGGTACCCCGGGCCGGTCCACCAGGGTGGGCGCTTGCGGTGCCAACCACGGTACGGGATTACGGACACTTCCGCGTGGGCATTCCGATATCGGTGTCACATTCGCCCGGTATGTAAAACGATGAGGCGTTGACCTGCGCAAACGCCGGTTTCGCCCGGCCGTGGCGCGGCCGGATCCGCCCGCCTCGGTGCCCGATTCGTGCCGACTGCTGCCTGTGGGTCACGGGGCGGGCGTCACGGATGGGCGTGGCCGGGACACACGAAACCCCGGACGGCGTGTGGCGCCGGTCCGGGGTCGGTGTCCTGTCTCAACCAGGAAGCGCACCCGAAGGGATTCGAACCCCTAACCTTCTGATCCGTAGTCAGATGCTCTATCCGTTGAGCTACGGGTGCTCGTCGCGTCAGCCGCAACGGGTCGAAACTCTACCGTGCGCGGGGTCCTACGGCGAAATCGGCCCACACCCGTTCGTGTTCGACGGTGACGCGCTGCCGGTGAGCGTGCCGAGCATCGGGCCGATGATGTCCATCGGCAGCGGGAAGACGACGGTCGAGTTCTGGTCGGCGCCCAGCTCGAGCAGGGTCTGCAGGTAGCGCAGCTGGAGCGAGGCGGGGCTGCGCGAGAGCGTCTCGGCGGCCTGGGCGAGCTCTTCGCTGGCCTGCAGCTCGCCGCGGGCGTTGATGACTTTGGCGCGGCGCTCGCGCTCGGCCTCGGCCTCCTTGGCCATGGCGCGCTGCATCTGCTCGGGGATCTCGACGTCCTTGATCTCGACGACGGAGACGTTGACGCCCCACGGGCGGGTCTGGGTCTCGATGATCTCGCGCAGCGCGGCGTTGAGGTCGTCGCGGTGCGCGAGCAGGGTGTCGAGGTCGGCGCGGCCGAGCACGGAGCGCAGCGTCGTCTGGGCGATCTGGCTCGTGGCGATCGCGTAGTTCTCGACCTCCATGATCGCGGGGATCGGCTCGGTGACGTTGAAGAGCACGACGGCGTTGACCCGAGCCGGCACGTTGTCCTTGGTGATGACCTCCTGCGGCGGGATCGTCAGCGTGACGATGCGGGTGTCGACGCGCTGCATGCGGTCGACACCCGGGATGAGCAGGTGCAGCCCCGGCTCGTAGAGGGGCCGCAGCCGCCCGAGTCGGAAGACGACGCCGCGCTCGTATTCGGGGATGACCTTGATCGCGAGCCAGGCGAGGATTCCCACGACGACGACGATCGCCGCGACGGGGACACTCCAGTAGGGCATTCAGCTGTTCCTTCGGTCGCTTCGGTAGCGGGGAGTGGGCAGGGTCACGGCGGCGGGCACCCGCTCGCCCCCGGCGCGATGCCGCGCGAGAACGGCGTCGACGTTGGCGGCCGACAGTGGGTCGGTGCCCACGCGGGAACCGCGCGAGCCGTCGCGCTCGCTCGCCTCCGCCGCGGCGGCGAGCCGCTGGCTCCGATAGACCGTAGCCGTCGCGGGCGCGCCCGGTGCGGACCCGCCCGGCGGGGCGCCGGAGTCGGCGCCCCGCTCGAGGTCGAGGTGTTGCGGGAACCCGTCGGGGGTGTTCCACAGGTGCCGGGCCAGCGGGATGCCCACCGCGAGCACGAGGGCGAGCGCCGACAGCAGCAGCAGGACGTCGGCCGGCCCGGTGCTCGCGACGAGCAACGTCACGACCACCATCATGAGTGCCACTGCCGCCACCGCGAGGCTCACCCCGCGGTGAAAGCGTCCGGCCTCGGAGTGCGGCCACGGGTCGACCTGCCGGGTGATCTCGCGCGGCCCCGGTGTCGGCGAGCACTCCGCCTTCGCCGGGCACCGCCCGCAGATCGCGTGCTGACCGACATACCGGACGACCCGCTTGTCGGGGTCGAACGACGCCGGCCACAGCCACTGGTCCTCGTGGCACTTCCACGCGTCGGCGTCGTCGTGGTAGAGGAAATTGCCCGTCCGCCACGCCGCCGACCGGATCGCGCTGCGGGCGCCGAGCCGGTCGAAGGCGACGGCGATGACGAGCAAGACCACGGCATACCCGCAGACGAAAATGGCGTTCGTGGACGGCGAGCCCATGGCCTAGCCTCGCGCCCGCTGCTCGGGTGTCAGCTCGGTGTAGAGGATCTCCTCCGGCAATTCGTCGACGACGAGGCCCTTGCGGTAGTTGAGCAGCCCCTGGAAGGCCATCCACAGGAACGGCACGCAGCCCCCGACGATGAAAATGACGTCGCCCGGCAGACGGCCCCATTCGAGGAGCCGGTTGACGTCGCTCGTGAGGTAGTTGAGCGTGCGCGCCTCGTAGTAGCCGTTGCCGACCGACTGATAGAGCTGCAGCACGCCGAGCGGCAGGAGGGTGGCGAAGACCATCCATGCCAGGCCGATGTTGAGGCTCCAGAACGAGATCTTCGCCAGCTTGTCCGACCATTTCTCCGGCGGGATGAGATAGCGCAGCGTGAACATCGCCAGGCCGACGCCGAGCATGCCGTAGACGCCCATCATCGCCGCGTGCCCGTGGTTGGCGGTCAGCGCGGTGCCGATCTCGTAGTAGGAGACGATCGGAAGGTTGATGAGGAAGCCGAAGACGCCCGCGCCGAGGAAGTTCCAGAATCCCACGGCGACGAGGAACATGACCGCCCAGCGGTGCGGGAACGGCGATGCCGACTTGCTCTCCTGTCGCGCCCCGAGCTGCATGAACGCCCAGGCCTCGACGGTGAGGAACGTCAGCGGGATGACCTCGGCGGCGCTGAAGAACGCACCGAGCGCCATGTGCTCGACCGGCGTGCCGGAGAAGTAGAGGTGGTGCATCGTGCCGATGACGCCACCGAGCGAATACAGGATGATGTCGAGGAAGATGATGCCGAGCGCGATCTTCTCGCGCACGACGCCGAGCATCACGAAGATGTAGGCGACCATCACCGTCGTGAAGAGCTCGAGGAAGTCCTCGACCCACAGGTGCACGACCCAGAAACGCCAGAACTCGGCGACCGAAAGGTGCGTGTCCGTGCGGGCGAGCAGCCCGACGGCATAGAACGCCGGGATCGCCAGCGCCGCGAAGAAGAACAGCCACGGCATGTTGCCGCGCGACTCGGTCGCCAGGCGGGCGCGGATGCCGCGATAGACGATCGCGATCCAGATGAAGAGCCCCGCCGTCAAGAGGAACTGGAAGAAGAACGGCAGGTCGAGGTATTCCCACTGCTGCGCGAAGAACGGTCCCTTGGCCCACGAGACCCCGTGGATCGAGGCGGCCTCGGCGGCCAGCGAGCCGAAGACGACGAACGCGACCGCGCCGAAGAGGATGTAGACGAGCACGTGCTGGTGCTTCGGCTCCCGCCGCGAGATGAACGGTGTGAGGAAGATGCCCGCCGCGAGGAACGAGGCCGCGGTCCAGAAGAGCGAGAGCTGCAGGTGCCACGTGCGGGCGAGGTTGAACGGCAGGAGCTGGCCGATGATGTCGATGCCGAAGAAGCTGGACAGGTCGGCGCGATAGTGCTCCGCGAGCGCCCCGAGCAGGGTCTGAACGAGGAACAGCAGGGCCACGACGAAGAAGAACCACGCCGTGGCGCGCTGCGACCTCGTGAGGCCGACCTCGGCGGGCTGCCGGAAGGCGATCGTCGGCGCCTCTTCGGAATGCCACCCGATCTTGCGGCTCCACCGCCCGTAGAGGGCGAAGAGGATGCCGGTGCCGCCGAGCAGGGCGATGAGGCTCAGCCCGGACCAGACGATGAGGTCGGCGGTCGGGCCGTTGTCGACGCGCGGCTCCATCGGCCAGTTGTTGGTGTAGCTGTAGTTGTGACCAGGGCGCTCCGCAGCGCTCGCCCACGCGGTCCAGCTGAAGAACGCCGTGAGTTGACGGATCTCGGTGGGGTCCGTGATCGCGTCGGGCAGTAGGCCGTTGGCCTTGGCGTCGGGACCGAAGAACTGCGTGTAGTGGGTGACGAGGCTCTCGTAGGCGGCGACCTGTGCCGGGGTGTAGGTCAGCGTGCCGGTCGCCTCGTCGAAGCGGTTGGTGCGGAACTCGGTGACGACGCCGCCCTGCGGGTCCTGCACGCCCTCGGTGCGCAGCTGGTTGCCGACGAAGTCGGTCGAGCGGCGCAGGTAGTCGGCCGTGAAGTCCGGACCGAGGTAACCGCCGTGCCCCATGATCGAGCCGTACTGCATGAGGCCGCGGGCCTGGAAGAGCTCCTGACCGGCGGTGATGTCCTCGCCGGTGAAGACGGCCTGCCCGTCCTGGGCCACGACCTTGGTCGGCATCGGCATCGATGCCGTGTAGGTCCGGTAGGCGAGGATGCCCATGACGAAGAAGCCGAAGACCATGACGAGCGCCACGGCCTGGACCCAGCCCTTGCCGATGAGCATCTGGCTGCGTCCGGGGCTGGCCGGTGGAGTCGTCTTCGTGGGGGGTGAGGTTGCCATCTGCGCACTGCCTCTCGACGCGGTTGGCGCGGGTCGCCCGAGTGGCACCGGGCGCAAATTAAACCCGCTATTGTCCGTAGCAAGCCACGGCAACGTAGCACTTGCGCTGCGGTCCGCATGGGGATATGTGGCCGATTGGGTCGTTCCGCAATCAAGGTGTGACCTGGGCGGCTGCGGCGCGCCGGTGTCATGGTGGTGCCAGCGGCCCCGGGCCCGCCTCCGGCGCCGGGGGTGTCTCGAGACAGGAGCGAGCAGTGGTGGAGCACAGCGCATTCCGCACGGGGGTCACGCGAGACGTGCCGATCCCGGGGGGCGGCCGCAAGACCTCCGTCGTCGTCGACGAGCCCGGCCTGCGGGTCGTGCACTTCGCGCTCGACACCGGCCAGGGGCTCACGGAGCATCACGCGCCGAAGAGCGCGGTCGTGCAAGCCCTCACGGGGGCTATCGACTTCACGCTCGAAGGGGAGAGCCGCACGTTGCTCCCGGGCGACGTCGTCGTCATGGCGCCCGGGGCGACCCACGCGCTCGTGGCGCGGGAGCCGTCACGGTTTGCGTTGTCGCTGATCGGCTGACCGGACGCCGAACGGGCCGGCGATCGGGCCTGATCGGCTGACGGGGGCCGACCGGGCGCCGACGGGTCGGCAATCGGGGTCGGCGAGCAGGGTCGACGAGCGGGGTCGACGACTCGGTAGCCCGCCGATCGAGTCGTCGGCGGGTGGCCGCTACGCCTCTGCGAGGTCGGGCAGGTGGCCGAGACCGTCGGCCTGGGGGATCGCCGCGAGGAGCCGCCGCGTGTAGGGCTCACGGGGCTGCGACCAGATCTGCTCCGTCGGGCCTGCCTCGACGATGCGCCCCGAGTGCATGACCGCGACGCGGTCGGCGATGAGCCGCACGACCGCGAGGTCGTGACTGATGAAGAGCAGCGACGCACCGGCCTGCAGGGCGATGTCGCGCATGAGCATCGCGATGCGCGCCTGCAGGGAGGCGTCCAGCGAGGCGATGGGCTCGTCGCCGATGAGCAGCTCGGGGCCCGACGCCACGGCGCGCGCGATCGCGATGCGTTGGCGTTGGCCCCCGGAGAACTCGTGGGGGTAGCGCCGGGCCGCCTGCGCCGGCAGGCCCACCTCGGCGAGCAGCTCCGGCACCGTGCGCGGGGTGCCGGGGTGGATCGCGCGGGCGTCCTCGATCTGGGCGCCGACGCGACGACGCGGGTTGAGCGAGGCATACGGGTTCTGGAAGACCATCTGGATGCGCAGCAGCCGCTCAGGACGCCGCCGCAGCCCGAGCCGCTCGATGGGCTCGCCGTCGAACGTGGCCGTGCCGCCCGACAGCGGCTCCAATCCGCAGATCGCCTTCGCGAGAGTCGACTTGCCGCAGCCCGACTCGCCGACGAGTCCGACGACCTCGCCGGGCCGGATCGACAGGTCGACGCTGTCGACCGCCCGCAGCGCCCGCCCGCCCGCCTGCCGGTAGGTGACACTCGCCTCGCGCAGCTGCAGCTCACCGGCCATCGGTCTCTCCTGACTCGGTCGGCGCCTGCCCGGGCTCGTGGACGGACGCCGCGGACTCCTGGTGATCGGGCAGCGAGTCGATGAGCGAGCGGGTGTAGTCGTGCTGGGGGTTGCGGATGACGTCGTAGCGGCTGCCGTGCTCGACGACCTTGCCGTCGCGCATGACCGCGATGGTGTCGGCGAGGGCGCTCATGACACCGAGATCGTGGGTGATGAGCACGATGCCGATGCGCAGGTCGTCGCACAGCCGGCGCAGCAGCCGCAGGATGCCGGCCTGCACGGTGACGTCGAGGGCGGTCGTCGGCTCGTCGGCGATGAGCAGCTCGGGCTCGCAGGCCAGCGCCGAGGCGATCGCGATGCGTTGCAGCTGTCCGCCGCTGAACTGGTGCGGGTAGCGCCGCAGGGCGCCCTCGGGGTCGGGCACCTGCACCTGGCGCAGCAGGTCGAGCGCGCGCTCGTGCGCCTGTGCCCGGGAGAGGCGCAGGTGGTAGCGCATGTGGTCGGTGAGCTGCGCGCGGATCGAGAGCATGGGGTGCAGGGAGGCCGTCGGGTCCTGGAAGACCATGGCGATCCGGCTGCCGCGCACGCGGGTGAGCGTGCGTCGGGAGGCGCCGACGAGCTCGTGCTCGCCGAAGCGGATGCTCCCCGAGACCCGGGCCTGGGCCGGCTGCAACCCGATCGCGGTCATGCCGGTCATCGTCTTGCCGGAGCCCGACTCACCGGCCAGCCCGGTGACTTCGCCGGGCGGGGCGAGGAGGTCGACGCCGTCGAGGATGCGTGAGTCCCCGATCGAGAGCGTGAGCCCCTCGACGACCAGGCCGCTGCGCGCCGCGTCGTGCCGCGCCGGGTCGTGCCGCGCCGGGTCGTTCCGCGCTGGGTCGTCGTGGCCCGGGCGGCCCGCTGCGGCGCTCACAGTGCCCTCCCGCCGACGGCCTTCGCCGAGCGCGGGTCGAGCGCGTCGCGCAGGGTGTCGCCGATGAGGTTGAACGCGACGACGACGCTGAAGATCGCGAGGCCCGAATAGACCGCGATCCACCACGAGCTGAACTGCTGCACGCCCTCGCTGACCATCGCCCCCCACTCCGGGGTCGGCGGCACGGTGCCCAGGCCCAGGAACGACAGGCCCGAGAGCAGCAGGATCGCGTTGCCGAAATCGAGCATCGCGAGCACGAGGATCGGCGCCGCGATGTTGGGCAGGATGTCGCGGGTCAGCGAGCGCCACGGGGTGGTGCCGAGCAGTCGCGAGGCCACGACATACTCCGCCGATCGGGCGCCGAGCACCATCGACCGGGTGACGCGCGCGTATTGCGGCCAGCTGACCAGCAGCATCGCGAGCACCGCGTTCTGCAGGCCCGGGCCGAGGGCCGCCGTGATGACCATGGCCAGGATGATCGTCGGGAACGCGAAGACGAGGTCGGCCAGCCGCATGATGACCTCGTCGACGGCCCGGCCGAAGTAGCCCGCGATGGCGCCGAGCGCGCTGCCCAGCACCATCGAGGCGACGACGAGCAGGATCGACAGCGGCAGCGTCACCCGGGCCCCGGCGATGATCCGGGAGAGCACGTCGCGGCCCAGGGTGTCGGTGCCGAGCAGGTGCTCACCGCCGGGGGCCGCGAGCCGGGCCGGGCTCTGCGCCAGCGGGTCGAACGGCTCGATCCACGGCCCGAGCAGCGCGACGAGCAGCCAGGCGAGCACGACGACGACGCCCACCATCGTCAGTGGCTGGCGCACGAGCGACGGCCATCGGATGAGCCGTCGGCGCGGGGTCGGGAAGAGCGAGCCCGGGTCGTCGTCGAGGCCGGTCGGGGTGGTCGCGGTGCTCATCGGCTCCCCCTTCTCGTGGCTGCGGCGGTCGCGCCGGTGGTCGCGCGCGTCATCGCGTGCGCACCCGCGGGTCGATGACGCCGTAGAGCAGGTCGACGACGAAGTTGATGCCGATGTAGGTGACGCCCACGAGCAGACCGACGCCCATGACCGCCTGCAGGTCCAGTGTCGTCGCCGCGTTGTAGGCGTATTGCCCCAGGCCGTTCCACGCGAAGATCGTCTCGGTGAGCACCGCCCCCGACAGCAACGAGCCGAAGGTCAGGCCGACGACCGTGAGGATCGGCAGCAGCGCCCCGCGCAGCACGTAGCGCAGCGTGACGATGCGCCCGGGCAGGCCCTTGGCGCGGGCGGCGACGACGTAGTCGTTGCCGAGCACGTCGAGCACGGCCGTGCGCGAGAAGCGCGTCAGCAACCCCACCGTGTAGAGGGTGAGCACGGTCGCGGGGAGCACGAGGTGGCTCGCGGCGCTGCGGAAGACCGCGGGCTGCCCGGCGAGCAGCGCATCGACGGTGTAGAACCCGGTCACCCGCGGCGGCGGCATGAACTGCGGGTCGAGCCGGCCCGAGCCGGGAGCCCAGCCGAGCTTGTAGAAGAAGACGTAGAAGAGCAGCAGCGCCAGCCAGAACGTCGGCGTCGAGATGCCGACGAGGCTGAACACGCGGATCGCCTGGTCGGCCAGGGAGCGGTGACGCATCGCCGCGAGCAGTCCCAGCCCCACCCCCAGCACGATCGAGACCGCGAGCGCCGCCATCGCGAGCTCGGCCGTCGCGGGGAAGGCGGAGGCGAGGTCGGTGGCGACCGGATTGTGCGTCTGCGTCGACCGGCCGAGGTCGCCGTGCACGAGCCGCGCGAGATACATCGCGTATTGCACCGGCAGCGGCTGATCCAGCCCCCACTCGGCCCGGAACGCCGCGACCGCCGCCGGGTCGCTCGCCGACCGCTCGCCGAGCGCGGCGGCGGCGGGATCGGCCGGCACGAGCGCCGTGAGCACGAACGTCACGAGCGTCACGCCCCAGATGAGCAGGAGGCTCACGACGAGCCGGATCGCGATGTAGCGCGCCAGCGGATGGCGGGCCGTCCAGCCGAGAGGCGCGTCCCGCTGCCCCGGAGGCGCGCCGGCCCGCGGCTCGCCGGAGCCGGGGGACGGCGCGGCGAGCGTCGACCCACCGGTGGCTCCGGGATCGCCGGAGCCACCGGCTACCGATGGTGTCTGGGGGCTCACGTCAGGAGATCGTCGCGAACTCGAGCGTCGTGACCGGGTTGATGACGACGTTGGTGAGCGTGTTGCTCGTCACGACGATCTGCGCCGGCTGGATGAGCGGGATGAACGGGCCGTCGATGTTGCCCTGCTTCTGGAAGGCCTGGTAGGCGCCCGCGCGGGCCTCGCCGGTCGCGGCGGCCGCGGCCTTGGCGAGCGTGTCGGACTCCGGGGCCATCGCCGGCGTCCACGCCGCCCGCTTGCCCAGGCTCTGGCCGGGCGCGAAGACGAGGTAGTTGGCCGGGTCGGGGTAGTCGGCGCCCCAGTAGGCGACCCCGGCCTGGGCGGTGCCGCTGCGGAAGCTGTCGAGCGAGGTCGCGCTCGGCTGCGGGTTGAGCTGCAGGTTGATGCCGAGCGGCTTGACCTGGGCCTGGATCGTCTCGGCGACGTTCTGCATCTTGACGCCGCCGATGGAGACGTCGTTGGAGTAGAGGATCGAGATCGCCTCGCCGTTGTAGCCGGACTTGCCGAGCAGCTCCTTGGCCTTCGTGGGGTCGAAGGAGTTGTTGGGGTCGGAGTCGAGCGCCCCGAGGAAGCCCTTGGGCACCATGCCGCCCGGCTGCGTGGCGCCCTGACCGCCGAGCGCGACGACCGCCTTGTAGTCGATCGCGTGCCGCATGGCCTGCACGAACGAGGTGTTGGCCGACGACTTGCCGTATTGCGGGGTCATGTTGAACCACAGGAAGATCGTGCGGGCGCTCTGCGCCGTGACGACCTTGGTGCGGCCGCCGTTCATGTCGGTGACCTGGTCGGGGCCGAGCGAGAAGGCGAGCTGCGTCGAGCCGGCCTGGGCGTTGACCTTCTGGGTCGCGGCGTCGACGTTGTCGAGCACGACCCTCCCATAGGCGGGCTTCGTGCCCGCATAGTGGTCGTTGGCCTTGAGCACGACCTTGGACTGCACGTCGAACGACTCGACCGTGTAGGGCCCCGAGCCGGCCGCCGTCTTGTTGAGGAAGTCCTCGGCCTTGTCGTTCTTGTCGGTCGTGCCGCCGTTGGCCTCGACGAGCTTCTTGTTGACGATGCCGAGCGAGGGGTTGGGCAGGATGTAGGGCAGCTGCGGGTTGGCCTCCTTGCTCGTCAGCACGATCGTCGTGTCGTCCTTCTTCGTCACGGTGACGCCGTCGAGGAGGAAGGAGGGGTTGCCCGCGATGCCCTGCACGCGCTGCAGCGAGAAGACGACGTCGTCGGCCGTCACCGCCGCCCCGTCGGAGAAGGTGTGGGTGCCGGCCATCGTCAGCGTCAGCGTCTTGTTGTCGGGCGACATCGTGAACGAGCAGACGCCCGGCTTGGGCGTCTTGACGTCGCCGCCGTCGAACTTCAGCGCCGTCTCGTAGATCTGCTGGTCGAGCATGACGCCGGTGAACTCGAAGGAGCGAGCCGGGTCGATCGTCTTGAGGTCGAACGCGTCGTTGGCCACGAGCGTCTTGACGCCGCTGCCGCCGCCCTGGGCGGCGTCGCCCCCGCTACCCCCACACGCCGCGAGGGCGCCGATCAGTGCCGTGGTCGAAACCGCCGCCAGCAGTCGGGTCCGCTTCATCTTCAGCCTCATTCCGTGTGCGCGCCGGGCCCGGTGCGTCGCCGCCTGCCGGCTCGCCACCGAGTTGTGTGCCATGCGCGCCACACCCTAGGCGCAGCCACCGACAAGTTGGCGGAGCCCTGCCGCACGTCACGCAACCGCAACATCGCCCGACCTACGACACATGCGCCCGGCGTCCCCGATGTGCTCGCGCCGACGCCGACGCAATGGGGCAGAAGGAGCGGGCCAGAAGGAGTGGGACGGCGCGACTGAGCGTCGGGGACCGGGCGTAGCGTGCCGGGGACGGTGTCGCGACGAAGGGAGCGGGCGCATGCGGGTCGGGGTCTTGGGAGCGGGAGCGGTCGGCTGCTACTACGGCGGGATGCTCGCCCGAGCCGGGCACGACGTCGTGCTCGTCGGGCGGCCGGTGCACGTCGAGGCGATGCGCGACGGGCTGCGGGTGCAGACGGCGCAGTTCGACGAGCGCGTGCCGGTGCGCGCCTCGACCGATGCGGCCGCTCTCGCGGACTGCGACGTCGTCATCGTCGCCGTGAAGTCGGGGGATTCCACGGCGGCGGGCGAGCAGCTCGCCGAGCACCTGCGCGCCGACGCCCTCGTCATGAGCCTGCAGAACGGCGTCGACAACGCCGACCGGCTCGCCGCCGCGCTCGGCGGGCGCCGGGTCGAGCCCGTCGTCGTCTACGTCGCGACCGAGATGGCCGGGCCGGGGCACGTGCGGCACCACGGGCGCGGTGATCTCGCCGTCGGCCCCGGCGCGCAGTCGATCGTCGCCGACTTCGAGGCCGCGGGTGTGCCGGTCGTCGTCGGCGATGTGCGGGCTGCCTTGTGGGGCAAGCTCGTCGCCAACTGCGCGTGGAACGCCCTGTCGGCGATCACCGACCGACCCTACGGGTGGCTCGCCGAGATCGACGGTGCGGCGGGCGTGCTCGCCGACGTCGTCGCCGAGTGTCGGGCGGTCGCGGCCGCCGATGGGATCGAGCTGCCCGCCGACCTCGTGGCGGGAGTCTCGTCGCTGGCCACGTCGATGCCCGCGCAGCGGTCCTCGACCGCCCAGGACCTGTCGCGCGGGCGCCCCACCGAGATCGAGCACCTCAACGGGTATGTCGTGCGCCGTGGCGCCGAGCTCGGCGTGCCGACGCCGCTCAACGCGCTGCTCACGGTGCTCGTCCGGGCTCTCGAGCGAGTGCGCGCGGAGAGCGCGCAGAGCTGAGCGGCGCGATCGTGCGCTCAGGCCCCGCGCGTCGGTCCGGTCACGCCGGGCACCGAACCGTCCGCGGGGATCGGCGGGAGCTTGGCCGTGCGCTCGTCGATGAC
Organism: Kineosphaera sp.; assembly: GCA_039812485.1. Lineage (GTDB taxonomy): Bacteria > Actinomycetota > Actinomycetes > Actinomycetales > Dermatophilaceae > Kineosphaera. Next base: position 9,358 of record JBDIAP010000003.1, on the reverse strand, counting down.
GGTCGCAGCCTCGGTCTGCTGCTCGGCGGCCTCCTTCGCGGCCTGCCGGGCGGCGTGGTCGGCCTCCTGCTGGCGGCGCTCCTCGGGCGTCGTCAGCTGCCGGTCGCTGAGCAGCTGATAGAAGCCCAGGGCATTGCCCCAGTTGTCGGAGAAGTTCGCGAAGGCGACGACGTCGGGCACGCGCACGACCTCGCCGACGGGCACCTCGGCCTCCTGCATGCGCCCGAGCGCCTCGTCGATGTCGCCGACCTCGAAGCGGATTCGCGCGTTGTTGGCGCCGGGCCGGTCGTGACCCGTCGATAGCTGCAGCCACGTGCCGGAGCAGATCTGCCACTCGAGGAAGTCGTCCATCGGCGCGGTGTCCGGCCCGCGCCCGAACACCCGCGTGTAGAAGTCGAGGACCTCGCCGTTGTCGCCGGCGTTGATGGCGATCGTCATCCCCGTGAGCTGACCCATGAAGTCAGGGTAAGCCAGCGGGCGACCGCCCCGATGCGGTCGACCGATCAGGACGAGTGACCGAATGTCGCTGACTGAGGACGACTTTCGCGTCTGCTGTTCAGGGTTGGGGTGTGGCCGGCCGATGAGGACGACAACTGCCATCCAGGGGGTGTGCCATGGCCCTGCCCGATGCGGCGATCGTGTGCGGCGGCGCCGCCCTGCTCGTCGTGCTGGCGCATGGCGTCGTCTACTACGCGCGCTACATCCGCGAGGACGAGTCCGACTCGGCGCTGCTGGAGTGGTTCGGTCTCGGCGTGTGCGCCCTCGCCTTCGGGGCGGTCGTCGGGCGGCTCATCGAGGCCACGCAGCTCGTCGACGCGCTGCTGCTCCTGGGCACCGCCGCCGGCATCATGGCGGCGGCCGTGCCGCTGCTGCCCGCGTTCGGGCCGCTGCGGCGCGAGGCACGCCGACGGTCCACGGGCGAGTCGCGCCGTGGCGCGGGACGCGGCCCGGGGCGAGCGGGACGCTCCCGCGCAAGGTCATGGCGCATGCCTCCGGCCCGCAAGGGTCGGCGCGTGCTACCACCCACGCCGTTCGCCCCTCCCGCGTCCGGTCGCCGCCCCCCGTCGCCTGGGCCGTCAGCAACGCCTCGACCGCCGGCGCAACCTCCAGCGGCCGCGCACCCGCACGCGTCAGAACACCCTCAGCAGCCCGAATCCGTGAGCATCCCGGCGGCCGGGCACGCAGGGGCGCGGCGCGAGCCCCCGCGCCCGGCGTGGGCGGACGCGGTCACCGAGCCGATCCCGCGGCTGCGGCTCGGCGACGATCCGCCCTTCGCGGCCCCCGCGCCACCGGCTACGGCTCGGGTCGAGGAGCGGGTCGCCGCGACGCCCACGGCCGGGGGCAGCCCGCTCTCGCGACCGGTGCAGCAGGCGACCGAAACCCTCGAACACCTCGACAAGGTCGTCGAGGACATCGCCGGTGCCCTGCGCCTGGGACCGCCGCCGACCCCCTGACCAGGGGCTCGACCAGGAGCCCCGCGCGTCAGCGCGGTCGCCAGTGTCCGGTGGGATCATCGCGCCCGGAGTCGGGATAGAAGGGGGCGTCGGTGCCGTCCCCCTCCGCACTCCGGTAGATGGTGTGGCCGCCGGAGCGCCCGAGCCCGCCGAGGTTCAACGAGGCGGTGTCGTCGTCGTCATAGCCGACGTAGTCGTGGTCGGCGCGTCCGCGCCGCCGCTCGCCGCCGTCGCGCTGCCGGGGCTGCGCGCCGCCGAAGCCGCGCGAGCGATCCCCGCGGTGGGCGGCGTCGTAGGCGGGGTCGACGAAGAACCGCTCCCCGCGCGTCGGCTCGCGCAGCTGCCGGATCGGCCCGGTCTGCACGTGCTGGCCCTCGACGTCGCGGTCGCCCCGCGGCACGAGCCGGCCCAGGTGCGCGGAGAAGAACCGCCGCCGCGTCGGGTCGTCCTCCTCCATGACGTCACTGACGTAGTCGTCGTCCGGCCCCTCGACGGGCTCGTCGCCGTCCCTGTGGAAGATCTGGGCGATGATCGCCTTGTAGGTCGAGTCGGGCCGCGGGATGAACTGCAGGTTGGACAGCGCCTGGTCCTGCCCGGCGCTCTCGAGCACGAACGTGCCGTAACCGAGCAGCCGCCCCGGCACCGAGCGGTGATAGGTCATGTCGGTGACCTTGCCGAGCGGCATCATGTCGACCTTGCGCACGATGAAGCCGTAGATGAGCAGCAGCCGCCGATCGGTCGAGATGAACCACTCGTGCTGCCACTCCCACAGGCAGAACAGCGCGCGCCCCACCAGTGCGAACCACAACCACCACACGAGGTCGGCGAGCTGGCCGGCCCGCTGGTCGAGGGTCGCCGAGAGCCACACGGCGACGACGAGGCCGCCGAGGGCGAGGGCGACGGGCTCGGCGACGGTGGCCCAGTGGCGGTGCACGGCGACGACGATCTGCTCACCGCGCAGCAGGTAGCGCTCGAGGTGGTCGAGATTGCGCTCGGGCATGGTAGTCACGGTAGGCCGGTCGGCCCGCGATGTCTCGCCCCGCGCCGAGGCGTCGGCGCGGCTCCCGCAGGCTGGGCGCCCTCGGCTAGCGCCCGAGCAGCCGGTCGAAGAACGTGCCGATCGCCGTGAAGCCGTTGACGATGATGTCCCACACCGCGATGACGAGGTCGGCGGCGCGATTGGGGCTCGTGAAGATCGCGTAGATGATGAAGATCCAGAAGACCCACACGAAGATCTTCTTCACCTGGGCAGGCATTCGGTCTCCTCGGGTCGGTGTACGCGTGTCGTCATGTTGTGGAATCGGCTGTGCAGCAACAGAACTGAGGTTGATGTCGCAGGTGTGCCGACGCCCGCGACCGCGGCGCGGCGGCAGGCACGACTCACCATCCATCGAATCACAGCCGTGTCGTCTCTCCTCGTCGCACACGCCGTCGGCGCGCCTCGCCGATCGTGCCCCGAGGCCGCCACGGTCCGTGTTCACTAGCCCCATGGACGTGGAACTGCACGAGGTGCGCGACTTCCTCGCCGAGCAGCCGCCCTTCGCCGAGCTGCCGCCCGACGTGCTCGACGCGCTGCCGGCGCTCATGACGACCCGCTACGTGCGCCGCGGGGAGCCGATCCTGACCCTCGGCAAGGACAACAGCGACTTCTACGTCGTGCGCAGCGGGGCCGTCGACATCCGCGACGCGACGCACACGCTCGTCGAGCGAGCCGCCGAGGGCGCGTGCCTGGGCACGATGACGCTCGTCGAGCCGCATCCGTCGAACTTCACCGCCACGGCCAGCGAAGACGTCCTACTGCTGGTGCTCGACGGCGACGACTGGCACCGCCTCGCGGGGTCCAACCCGGCCTTCCGGCACTTCTTCCTCGGCCAGCGCCGCGAGCGCATGCAGGGGGCGCTGCATCACGCGCACCTGGCCGACTCGGGCATGGCCGTGCTGCGCACCCGGGCCAAGGAGATGATCCGGCACGCCATCGTCGAGACGACCGCCGACGTGTCGATCCGCGAGGCTGCCGGCATCATGGCGCACCGCAACGTCTCGTCGGTGCTCGTCATGGACGGCCACCGCATCCTCGGCATCGTCACCGATCGTGACCTGCGCAGACGCGTCGTCGCCGCCGGGCACGACACGGCCGACTCGATCGCGTCGGTCATGACCCCCGACCCCACGGTCGTCTCCGGCGAGGCGCTGGCCTTCGAGGTGCTGCTGCACATGATGGACGGCCAGATCCATCACCTGCCGGTCGTCGAGGGCGGCCGGCCCATCGGGGTCATCACGAGCACCGACCTCGTGCGCCTCGAACACGCCAACCCCGTCTACCTCGTGCGTGACATCGCGACGCAGCGCGACGTCGAGGGCGTGGCTCGGGTCGTGGCCAGGCTCCCGCAGACCGTCGCCCGGCTCGTCAGCCAGGATGCGACCGCCGACGACATCGGCAAGGTCGTCACGGCGGTCGCCGACTCGGTGGGCCGCAAGATCATCGCGCTCGCGGAAGCCGAGCTCGGCCGGCCGCCGGCGCCGTTCTGCTGGATGGTGCTCGGCTCGCAGGCCCGCGGCGAGTCGGCGCTCGGCAGCGACCAGGACAACGCGATCATCCTCGCCGACGGCGCCGGCCCCGAGGGGGAGCGCTATGTCGCAGCCCTCGCCGAGAAGGTCGTGGCCGGACTGGAACAGTGCGGCTATCCCCGCTGCGAGGGCGACGTCATGGCGACGAACCCGCGCTGGCGCCAGGACCTCACGGGCTGGCGACGCGAATTCGCCCGCTGGCTGCACGAGCCGACCCCGAACGCCCTGCTGCATGCGGGCATTTTCTTCGACGCGCGGGCGCTGGCCGGCGACACGAGCCTGTTCACGGCTCTCTACCAGGGGGTGCAGGCGCAGGCGAAACACTCGCCGCGATTCCTGGGGCTCATGGCCGCGCAGGCGGTGCGGCACGAACCGCCGCTCGGCTTCTTCCGCGGCTTCGTGCTGCAGAAGGAGGGCGAGCACAAGGACACGCTCAACCTCAAGTGGGGCGGCATCGGCGTCGTGCAGGAGACGGCCCGGGTCTACGCGCTGGCCGCCGGCTCGCCGGCGATGCGCACCCACGAGCGGATCCTCGACGCCAAGGCCGCCGGGCTGCTCACCGCCGAGACCGCGGAGGACCTGCAGGATGCCTACGAGTTCATCTCCTACGTGCGACTGGAGCACCAGGTGGAGAAGGTGCGCGACGGGCTGGAGCCCAACAACCACGTCGACCCGGACAAGCTGTCGAGCCTGGAGCGGCGCCACCTGCGCGACGCCTTCGGGGTGCTGCGCACCGTGCAGAGCCAGCTGGCGCAGCGCTACCCGGCCGCGCGGATCTGACGGGCCCGCGTCGATGAGCTCTTGCCGCGCGGGGGATGTCGCGTGAAGTGGGTGCCGGCGCGGTTCAGCGCCGCGGCGCGGGCCGACCGCAAGCGCGCCACGCTCGCGCTGACGACGCCGCCCGGACCCCTCAAAGACTTCTTTGTGGTGCCGCCGGGGCGGTTGTCGACTCCCTTGTCGCGGGCCCGGCTGCTGGCGGTCGACATCGAGACGACGGGCCTCGACCCGCGCCGTGACCTCGTGCTCGCCATGGGATGGGTGCCGATCGACGGTCTCAGCGTCAGGCTCGGCGGCGCGCACGGGTGCATCGTGCGCCCGCCGAGACACCCCCGCCCGGTTCGCGGTCAGGCTGTGGCTGGCCCCGGCTCGGTCGGGGCCAGCGCCGCCGTGCACGGGCTCACCGACGACGTCGTCGCCGAGGGCATCCCCCTCGCCCAGGCACTCGACGAGCTGCTCGTCGCCCTCACCGGCCGGGTGCTCGTCGCGCACTTCGCGTCGATCGAGCGTGACTTCCTCGGCGCCGCGTGCCGGGCGATCCACGGCGTCGACCTGCCGCTGACGATGATCGACACCCTCGAGCTGCAGCGGCTGCTCGTCGGTGGCCCCGACGGGGCGGTGCGGCCCGGAGCGCTGCGCCTCGCCGCCGCGCGCGAGCACTACGGCCTGCCCCGCTATCGGGCCCACGACGCCCTGACCGACGCCCTCGCCTGCGCCGAGCTCTACCTCGCGCAGGCCGCTCACCTGGGGCGCGGCAACGATGTGCCGCTGAGTCAGGTGCTCGAATAGGGCTCGGGGGCGGTGGGCGTCCTGCTCCGCTCGCAGCCAGGGCCGGTGTCCAAGCCGGTGCCACCGCCACCACCACCCACCGCCACCGCCACCGCCTTGACCGGCGTCGAGGCGCCTACGGGGCGTCGGAGGTGCCGACGACTGCCCCTGGACCGTGCGTCGCGGCGGGCCGCACCTCCGGTCGCGGACGCAAGAGGCCGCAACGTCGTACATCAAGCGCGTCGGCGCGCGCAGGTGACTCCGCGACCTGCGGGTTTGTGGCGCGCAGAAACGTTCGACCAGTGGTTGATGTACGACGTTGGTGCCTTGCTCGCGGGCGCCTCGGGTCGTGCCGGCGGCCTGACGGGGCTTTCGCGGCTGTGGATCGCGCCCGCGGGGCCTCAGACGACGCCGTAGAGCCGGTCGCCGGCGTCGCCGAGGCCCGGCACGATGTAGCCCTGCTCGTTGAGGCGCTCGTCGATGGCGCCCAGCACGAGTGTCACGGGCGGCTCGACGTCGCACAGCGTCTCGTTGAGGTGCTCGATGCCCTCGGGGGCGGCGAGCAGGCAGACCGCGGTGATGTCGTCGGCGCCGAGCGAGACGAGGTAGTCGATGGCCATGACGAGCGTGTGCCCGGTGGCGAGCATGGGGTCGACGATGTAGCACTGCCGCCCCGAGAGGTCGTCCGGCAGCCGGTTGGCGTAGGCCGTGACCTCGAGGGTCTCCTCGTCGCGGACCATGCCGAGGAAGCCGACCTCCGCGGTCGGCAGCAGCCGCACCATGCCCTCGAGCATCCCGAGCCCGGCGCGCAGGATCGGCACGATGAGCGGCTTGGGGCGGGCGAGCTTGATGCCCTGCGTCGGGGCCACCGGGGTCTCGATGTCGAAGGGCTCCACGCGCACGTCGCGGGTCGCCTCGTAGGCGAGCAGGGTGACGAGCTCTTCGGCGAGCCGGCGGAACGTCGGGGAGTCCGTCCGCTTGTCCCGCAGGTAGGTCAGCTTGTGGGCGATGAGCGGGTGGTCCGCGACGAGGACGCGCATGGGTGAAACTTAGCGCGTGTGCGCCGACCTGCCGTTGACCGAGCCGAGGGTGCCGAGGGTCACGACGATGACGAGGCCTGCGACCGGCCCGCCGACCGAGTCGGGGACACCCCGTGCCGCGACATCGGCCACGGCCTCGGCGACGTGGTGACCGACCAGGAGTGGACCGACGACGTGTGGCTGCCGCCGCCCGGGGAGGAGCGAGTGGTCCCGGTCGTCGACCCGCGCTGCGTGGAGGTGATGCGCGAGCTGCTCGCGGAGGCCGCCGCGGCGGGGGATTCCGGCGAGGTGCCGGTGGCGGCGGCCGTACTCGACGACACCGGCGCGGTCGTCGGCCGCGGCGCGAACCGCCGCGGGCTCGACGCCGACCCGACCGCGCACGCCGAGATCATCGCCTTGCGTGAGGCGGGCCGGGCGCGCGGCGGCTGGCGCCTCGACGGGTGCGCGCTCGTCGTCACCCTCGAGCCGTGCCCGATGTGCGCCGGTGCCGCGATCCAGGCGCGGGTGGCGCGGATCGTCTTCGGCGCCTGGGACGACAAGGCCGGCGCCTGCGGCTCGGTGTGGGACCTGCCCCGCGACCGCGCGTCGCTGCACCGGCCGGCCGTCGTCGGCGGCGTCCTGGAAGAGGAGTCCGCGGCGCTGCTGCGGGACTTCTTCGAGGAGCGTCGGCGCCGACGCTCCTGACCTCGCCGGCGCCAGATCCCGCCGCAGCCGGTGAGTGTGGCCGGTGCCGGCATGGTCGGATGGAGGCATGGACACCTTCTCCCGCGACGGGCTGACCTTCGACGTCACCGACTCCGGTCCGAGGGACGCGCCCGACGACGAGATCGTCGTGCTCCTGCACGGATTCCCGCAGGACCGGCACTGCTGGGACGACGTACGGGCCCGGCTCGACGCGGCCGGGCTGCGCACGCTCGCGCCCGACCAGCGCGGTTATTCGCCGGGTGCGCGACCGCGGGAGGTCTCCTCCTACCGGGTGGGGGAGCTGGTGCGCGACGTGCTCGCGCTGCTCGACGCGGCGGGTGTGCGGCGGGCGCACGTCGTCGGGCACGACTGGGGCGGCGGGGTCGCGTGGGCGCTCGCGGCGGCCCACCCCGAGCGGGTCGCGTCGCTGACCGCGGTGTCGACGCCGCATCCGGACGCGATGAACGCCGCGATGCTGCGCGGGCAGGCGCTGCGCAGCTGGTACGTGGGCGTGTTCCAGCTGCCCGACCTACCGGAGCGGGTGCTCGCCCCGCGGCTGGGGCGGGTGCTGGCCCGCGGCGGCCTGCCGGCCGAGCACGTGGCGCGGTATGCCGCGCGGTTCGCGCTGCCGGAGTCGCTGCGTGGACCCGTGAACTGGTATCGGGCGATGCTGCGGCCCGGGGGCGCCCGCGACGCGGCACGGGGGACGGCGGTCGACGAGGGGCGGGCCCGGGCTGACGACGGGCCGGGCGGTCGTGGCCTCGGCGTCGTCGCTGTGCCGACGACCTTCGTGTGGGGCCGCACGGACCCCTACCTCGGGCGGGCGGCGGCGGTCGCGACGAGTGAGTTCGTCGGGCAGCGCTACCGATTCGTCGAGGTCGACGCCGGGCACTGGCTGCCGGAGACGCGGGCCGACGTCGTCGCCGACGCGGTGCTGGCGAGGGTGCGCTCCGGCGGCGGCGATCCGGGTGAGGAGGGCGGTGCGGGGGGAGGCGGAGCGGACGGCGCGGACAGCAGCGCCGGCACGAGCGCCGCCACGGTCGCGATGCCCGTCGGCGCCGACCCGAGCGCGCACCCCGCCCTCGACCGGTTGGGCGCGGACCCCGATGTCGACCGGCTGGGCGCGGACCCCAACATCGACCGGCTGGGAGCGGCACAGTTCGTGGCGCTGACGACCTACCGGCGCTCCGCCGAGGGTGTGACGACCCCGATGTGGGTCGGCCGGGACGGCGCCGAGCTCGTGTTCACGACGCCGTCCGGCACCGGCAAGGTCACGCGGCTGCGGCGCGACCCGCGGGTGCGGCTGCAGATCAGCGACCGGCGAGGGCGCGTGCGGACTGGGGCGCTGGCGGCGTCCGGGCGGGCCCGCCTGGCCGACGGCGCCGTCGAGGTGGCGCGGGGGGAGGGGGTGCTGCGGGCGACCTACGGGTGGCAGTACGGGGCGATGCTGCGCGCCGAGGCGCTGCTCAAGCGAGGCCGCCGCGAGCGCACGATCATCCGCGTGACGCTCGACTGAACAGCCGATTTCCGACAGGCGCGGGCCCCCCGCTACCCTTGTCGGCGGTGGCGTGTCCGAGCGGCCAAAGGAGCACGCCTCGAAAGCGTGTGTGGGGGCAACTCCACCGTGGGTTCGAATCCCACCGCCACCGCCATGACCAGCGACAAGCGCCGGTCGCCCTCGCCCTGGGTGACCGGCGCTTGTCGCGTTCTCCCCCAGAGGGCGGTGGGCTCGTGCGCCGGCGTGGGCGCGGGCGGATACTTGCCGGTGAGCGGCCGTTGCGGCCGTCTCATCAGGGGACTCAGGGAGCATTTCATGCCACGCACACATCGCATTCCCATCGCCGCCGTCTGCTCGGCGGCACTACTGGCATCCGCCGCGCCGGCGACCGCCGGTCCGCTCACGGGCGCTGCCGCACCGACGGGCGCTGCCGCACCGACGGGCGCGTCGGCACCGATCAGTTCGGTGCCGACGCGCTCCTACCGCGCCGATGTCGACGGCGACGGGCGCCGCGACACGGTGACCATCGGCTCCGTGCGCGAGGGCACGTTGCGGGTCGCCGTGCGCAC
>JBDIAP010000002.1:0-65056 GCA_039812485.1 Kineosphaera sp. | reverse complement strand
CGCCGAGCCCGAGCGGGTCAGCGTCGCCGCACGTGGTGGGGTCTGTGCTCCAGGAGCGCGGTGGCGGTGCGGTTGTCGATGACGAGGTCGGTGACGACGCCGGCGTTGAGGGCGCCGACGAGCGCGGGGATGCGGTGTTCGCCGGCGACGACGCACATCCGGCGGGGGATGCGGGCGAGCTCGCGCGGGGTGGGGCCCGAGGCGCGGGTGTTGACGTCGATGCCGTCGTAGCTGCCGTCCTCGCGGAGGAAGACCGTGCACACGTCGCCGACGACGTGCTCGCGGGCGAGCTCCTTCGCGTCGGCCGGGCCGATGTAGCCCGCGCGATAGACCTCCGAGGCGAGCCGCCCCCGGGTCGCGCCGACGCCGAAGACCGCGAAGTCGGCCCGGGCGCGCAGGTCGAGCAGGTGGCGCACCGCGCTCTCGCGCCACAGCGCGGTCTTCGAGTCCTCGAAGTCGAAGATCGCCGGGGTCGGGAAATAGGCGATGTCGGCGTCGAACGCCCCGGCGATCGCGCTGAGCAGCTCCTGCGCGTAGAGCACACCGGAGGGCCGGGTGTGCGCCGAGCCGTTGAGCTGCACGATCGTCACGCCGGTCGTCGGCACCGGCCGCAGGTGCGCGGCGATCGCGGACACCGTCGTGCCCCACGCGACTCCGACCGTCGACCCCGGTTCGACCCACGACGTCAGCAACCGGGCGGCGACGCGGGCGACCTGGTCGAGTCGCTGATGGTCGGCGGCGTTGTCGCGCACCTGCACCACGTGGGCGCGCACCCCGAAGCGGCGCAGGATGCTGTCGGCGATGCGGGAGCCGCCCGCCGGCTCGTCGGCGATCGTGATGCGCACGACGCCGGTCTCGCGGGCGCGCTTGAGGAGCCGAGACACCGTCGACCGTGACACCTCGAGGGTGGCGGCGATCGCCTCCATGGTCTCGTCCTGCAGGTAGTAGAGCTGCGCCGCGCGCCGCATCTCGTCCCCGTTCACATCGACCCTCCTCCGGTTGCACGTTCGTGCACTGCGATGGATGATCCGTGCAGTACGTCCCAGGATAGGAGCAAGCCGACAGACACCGTTGGTCGCAACGCGGCCGCCCCCACCCGAAGGATTGAACGACGATGACGTCAACCGCCCTCACCCCGCAGAAGCGCGCCGCAGCCCTGGCCGAGATGAGTTCGCAGGAGCCGCTCGACATCCTCGTCGTCGGTGGCGGCGTCACCGGTGCCGGCATCGTGCTCGACGCCGTGACCCGCGGTCTGCGCGTCGGCATCGTCGAGGCGCAGGACTGGGCGAGCGGCACGTCGAGCCGGTCGAGCAAGCTCGTGCACGGCGGCCTGCGCTACCTGCAGCAGTTCGACTTCAAGCTCGTCTTCGAGGCCCTGCACGAGCGCGAGCACCTGCTGGAGACGCTCGCTCCGCACCTCGTGCGCCCCGTCTCGTTCCTCTACCCGCTGAGCAAGAAGTATGTCGAGCGGCCCTACGTGACCGCCGGCGTCGGCCTCTACGACGTCTTCGCGCGTGTCGGCGCCCGCGGCCAGGCCGCGATGCCCTTCCACCGGCACTACACGCAGGAGGGCGTGCTGCGCGAATTCCCCGGCGCCAAGCCCGGCGCGATGATCGGCGCGATCAAATACTGGGACGCCACCGTGGACGACGCCCGGCTCACGCTGGCGCTCGTGCGCACGGCCGTGCAGTTCGGGGCCTACGCCGCGAGCCGCACGAAGGTCGAGGAGTTCACCAAGACCGACGGCCGGGTCGACGGCGCCGTCGTCACCGACCTGGAGACCGGTGAGCGACTGACCATCAAGGCCACGTCGGTCATCGCGGCGGCCGGCGTGTGGACCGAAGAGACGCAGAACCGCGCCGACGCCACGGGCGGGCTCAAGGTGCTGGCCTCCAAGGGCGTGCACATCGTCGTCCCCCGCGAGCGCATCCCCGGCACGACCGGCGTCATCCTGCAGACCGAGAAGTCGGTGCTCTTCATCATCCCGTGGAGCCGCTACTGGATCATCGGGACGACCGACACCCCCTACCACGAGGACCTCACGCACCCGGTCGCGACGAAGGCCGACATCGACTACATCATCGAGCACGCCAACGTCATCCTCGACGAGCCGCTGACCCGCGACGACGTCATCGGCACGTGGGCCGGGCTGCGGCCCCTCCTGCAGCCGGGCACCATCGGCGACGACGCGCAGTCGACGAAGGTCTCCCGGGAGCACACGGTGACCGAGGCAGCCCCGGGCCTCATCACGATCGCCGGCGGCAAGCTGACGACCTACCGGGTCATGGCGCAGGACGCCGTCGACGTCGCGATGGGCAAGGACCGCGCCAAGGCGACCCCGTCGCTCACCGAGAAGACCCCGCTGCTCGGGGCGGTCGGCTACGAGACGTATCAGCGGCGGGCCGACAAGATCGCGGCCGAGCACGGCGTGAGCCGCTTCATGATCGACCACATGCTGCACCGCTACGGGGCGCTGCTGCCCGAGCTGCTCGACATGGTCGCCGAGCGCCCCGACCTGGGCCGTCCCCTCGAGGCCACGCCGGCGTATCTGCGGGCCGAGATCGCCTACGCGTGCACCCACGAGGGTGTGCTGCACCTGGAGGACATCATGACGACCCGCACGCGCCTCACCTACGAGATGCGGGGTCACGGGCGTGCGGCGGTGCCGGAGATCGCCGCGATCGCAGCGGAGTACCTCGGCTGGGACGACGCCCGCCGCGAGCGGGAGATCGCCGCTTACGCAGCCCGCTGCGAGGCCGAGGACGCCGCCGCCGAGCTCACCGACGAGGCCGCCGCGGCCGCCGCCCGCAGCCAGGCTGCCGAGGTCACCGACCTCGTCACGCGCTGACCCCGACTCCTCACCCACCCACCACCCACCGGGCCGACCAGGGCCGAACTCCACCGGTGGCCCGCGCCCGCGGGCCGGGCCGCCGGCCGCTGCGCGCTGCCTGCGCGCCCGCGAAAACCCTTCTCAAAGGAGAGAACACATGACCTCGACCCTGCTCGCCGCAGGCGCCCAACCCGTCGCGCTCAGCACAGTCTTCACCGCGGAGTTGCTGGGGACGGCGATCCTCATCCTGCTCGGTGGCGGCGTCGTCGCCAACGCGATCCTGCCCGCCGCGAAAGGTGCCGGCGGCGGCCCGGTGATGATCCATTGGGGCTGGGGCATCGGCGTGTTCGCCGGTGTCTACGTGGCGGCGGCCTCCGGCGCGCACATCAACCCGGCGGTGACGCTGGGCCTGCTCGCCAACGGCGCCGACGAATACGCCAAGGGTGTGCCGGTCACCCTCGTGACGACGCTCGTCTATCTGGTGGCGCAGATGCTCGGTGCCATCCTCGGCGGCGTGCTTGTCTGGCTCGGCTACAAGAAGCAGTTCGACCAGGACGCGCCCGCGGACGTCAAGCTCGCGGTGTTCAGCACCGCACCCGAGGTGCGCAGCCCCATCTGGAACGTCGTCACCGAGGTGCTCGGCACCTTCGTGCTCGTCTTCGTCATCCTCAAGTTCGCCGGCACGCCGAGCGGGCTGGGCCCCTTCGCCGTCGCCCTTCTCGTCGTCGGTATCGGCGCGAGCCTCGGCGGCCCGACCGGATATGCCATCAACCCCGCCCGTGACCTCGGGCCGCGCATCGCGCACGCCATCCTGCCCATTCCCGGCAAGGGCGGCAGCGACTGGGGATATGCCTGGGTGCCGGTCGTCGCGCCGATCATCGGCGGCGTCCTCGCCGGGCTTCTCGCCCAGGTCGTCTGACCGTCAGCCCAGTCACACACCGCCATTCACGCATCGCCTGTCACAACGAAGTGAGGACCATCATGAGCAACGACGTCACCGCCGAGAAGTATGTTCTGGCCATCGATCAGGGCACGACGAGCAGCCGCGCGATCATCTTCGACCACGCAGGTCGGATCGTCAGCTCGGGACAGTTCGAGCACGAGCAGATCTTCCCGCGCGCGGGCTGGGTCGAGCACAAGCCCAAGGAGATCTGGAAGAACGTGCGGCGCGCCGTCGCCGCGGCCTTCGCCGACTCCCCTGATCTCACTCACCGCGACCTCGTCGCCGTCGGCATCACGAATCAGCGTGAGACCGCCGTGGTCTGGGACCGGCACACCGGCAAGCCCGTCTACAACGCCATCGTGTGGCAGGACACCCGCACCCAGAAGATCGTCGACGAACTCGCCGGTGAGCAGGGGCTCGACCGCTACAAGGACATCTGCGGGCTGCCGTTGGCCACGTATTTCACGGGTCCGAAGGTCAAGTGGATCCTCGACAATGTCGAGGGTGCCCGTGAGAAGGCCGACAACGGTGATCTGCTCATGGGCACGACCGACACGTGGGTGCTGTGGAACATGACCGGTGGCAAGAAGGGCGGAATTCACGTCACCGACGTGACGAATGCGTCGCGCACGATGCTCATGGACCTGCGCACCCTCCAATGGGACGAGTCGATCTGCGCGGACATGGGCATTCCCATGTCGATGCTGCCGCAGATCAAGTCGTCGGCGGAGGAATACGGGCGCGGCCGCCCGAACGGGCTCCTCGACGGTGTGCCGATCGCCGGCATCCTCGGCGACCAGCAGGCCGCGACCTTCGGGCAGGCGTGTTTCGAGAGGGGCATGGCCAAGAACACCTACGGCACGGGCTGCTTCATGCTCATGAACACCGGCACCGAGATCGTGCCCTCGGAGCACGGGCTGCTGACGACGGTCTGCTACAAGATCGGCGAGCAGGACACCGTCTATGCCCTCGAAGGCTCGATCGCCGTGGCCGGGTCGCTCATCCAATGGCTGCGCGACAACCTCGGCATCATCGACTCCGCGCCGCAGGCCGAAGAGCTCGCCCGCGCTGTCGACGACAACGGTGGCGCGTATTTCGTGCCCGCCTTCTCGGGTCTGTTCGCGCCACACTGGCGCTCCGATGCCCGCGGCGCGTTGGTCGGCATGACTCGCTTCGTCAACAAGGGGCACATCGCGCGCGCCGCGCTGGAGGCCACGGCCTTCCAGACCCGCGAGGTGCTCGACGCCATGAACGCGGACTCGGGCGTCGACCTCACCGAGCTCAAGGTCGACGGCGGCATGACGGCCAACGAGCTGCTCATGCAGTTCCAGGCCGACCAGCTCGGCGTGCCCGTCGTGCGGCCGCAGGTCGCCGAGACGACCGCGCTCGGGGCGGCCTACGCGGCCGGTATCGCGACCGGCTTCTGGGCCGGTGAGCAGGACGTCATCGACAACTGGAAGCAGGACCGGCGCTGGGAGCCGGGCGCCGACGACGACGAGCGTGAGCGCGAATACCGCAACTGGAAGAAGGCCGTCACCAAGACCCTCGACTGGGTCGACGACGACGTGCTCTGAGGCCACCGGCCGCTCGTCGACAGGATGGCGGCCACCGATCGGCCCGGCACGTGGGGTGCGCAACCCCCGCGCCGGGCCGATCGGCGTCCGTTCGAGGCGCCTTTCGGCGGGTGGGTCGACGCTGCGCCCCGCCGGGTGTCGCGCCGCGGCCCCCGGCCGCCCGTGGGTTAGACAGAAGGGGTGAGCCTGCCCGCGCACCTGCGCCTGCCGACGAGCCCGATCGCCCCCGCGGACACCGTGATCCAGCTCGGCAACGCGCGCATCACCGTGTTGACGCCCGCGCTGCTGCGCCTCGAGTACGCCCCCGACGGGGCGTTCGAGGACCGCGCCTCTCAGGTCGTGCTCCACCGGGATCTGCGGCCCGGCGCTGAGCCTGTCGACGTCGAGGTGACCCGCCGCGGCGACGGACTCGACCTCGACACGGACGCCCTCCACCTGTCCTACGCCGGTGGGCCGTTCGCCCCGACGAGCCTGTCGGTGCAGGTCAAGGGCGGGGTGAGCAGCTATCACAGCGTGTGGCGCTACGGCGAGCCCGTCGAGGGCAACCTGCTCGGCACGGCGCGCACGCTCGACAACGTCGACGGCGCCTGCCCGCTCGAACCGGGCATCCTCAGCCGCCACGGCGTCACCGTGCTCGACGACTCCGCGTCGCTGCTGCTCACCGACGACGGCTGGCTCGCGCCGCGCGTGCCGGGTCGGGTCGATGTCTACGTCTTCGCCCACGGCCGGGACTACCGGTCGGCGCTGCGCGACTTCTACGCCATCACCGGCGCGCCGCCGGTGCTGCCGCGCTTCGCGCTCGGCAACTGGTGGAGCCGCTACCACCGCTACACGGCCGACGACTACGAGGCGCTCATGGACGCCTTCGCCGCGCAGCGCGTGCCGTTCTCGGTCGCGGTGCTCGACATGGATTGGCACCAGGTCGACATCGACCCCGCCCTCGGTAGCGGGTGGACGGGCTACTCCTGGAACCGCGAGCTCTTCCCCGACCCCCGTGGCTTCCTGCGGCGCCTGCGCCGCCGCGGCCTCGCGGTCACCCTCAACGTGCACCCGGCCGACGGCATCCGCGCCCACGAAGACCGGTACGCCGCCCTGTGTCGGGCTCTCGGCCTCGATCCGACGACACAGAATCCTGTGCGCTTTGACCCGTCCGACCCGGACTTCCTCGTCGCCTACCTCGAGCACGTCCACCACCCGCTCGAGGCCGAGGGCGTCGACTTCTGGTGGCTCGACTGGCAGTCGGGGGCGTTCTCGCGGCTGGCCGGTCTGGACCCGCTGTGGATCCTCAACCACCTGCATTTCCTCGACTCCGGACGCGCCGACTCGCGGCTGGGACGGCCACTGACCTTCTCCCGCTACTCCGGGCCGGGATCGCACCGCTATCCCGTCGGCTTCTCCGGCGACACGGTCGTCAGCTGGGATTCGCTGGCGTTCCAGCCGCAGTTCACGGCGACGGCGAGCAACATCGGCTACGGCTGGTGGAGCCACGACATCGGCGGCCACATGTTCGGCGCCAAGGACGACGAGCTCGCCACGCGGTGGGTGCAGCTCGGATGCTTCAGCCCGATCCTGCGGCTGCACTCGACCAACGACGACTTCAACAGCAAAGAACCCTGGCGGTTCGGCCGCGAGGCCCGCCGCGTCATGGGCGACTACCTGCGGCTGCGGCACCGGCTCGTCCCCTACCTGCACACGATGAACCGCCGCGCCCACGCCGGCGAACCCCTCGTGCGGCCCATGTATCACGACCACCCCTGGGACGACGGCGCATATGACGTGCCGCGCCAGTTCGCCTTCGGCAGCCAGCTGGTCGTTGCGCCGATCACCGCGCGCGCCGACCGCGAGCTGGGCCTGGCGGCCGTCGACACCTGGCTGCCGCCCGGGCAGTGGCACGACCTGCTCACCGGCTTGTCGTACGCCGCCGGGCCCGGCGGGCGGCGCGTGCGGATGTTCCGCACCCTCGACGACCTGCCGGTGCTCGCGCGCCGCGGCGCGATCCTGCCGCTCGCCGGCACGAGCGACGACGAGGCCGTCGGCGTCGACAATCCCGTGCACCTGCAGGTGTGCGTGGTGGCGGGTGGGTCGGGGGAGTTCGAACTCGCCGAGGATCGCGACGACGGCCGGTGGGCTCTGACGCCGATCACCTTCGACGGGCGGACGGTGGTCATCGGGCCGGCCGTCGGCGTCGACGAGGCCGAGGAGGATCTGGCGGACGCGCCGTCGGAGTTGCCCGGCGAGGCCGGCGCGGTGGGCCCTCGGGGTGTGAACGGCCCCGGCGATGTGACCGGTGCTGCCGAACATTCCCGCCCCGAGCGAGGCGAGCCGGTCGCCGGTGCTGCCGGTGCTGCCGGGAGGCCTGAGGCGGCCGGCCTGCCGGCACCGACGGGGCCACTCGACGCGATTCCGGCGGGACGCAGCTACGACCTCGTCGTGCTCGGCGCCCGCGAGGTGACCGGGGCGTCGATCGCCGTCGGCGGACGGCTCTCCCGCGGTGAGCTGCGGCCCGCCGGGCGCGGCGGTGTGCTCGTGCCCCTGGGTCCCGTGCCACCGGGGCAACGCGTGCAGGTCACGCTCACCGGTGACCTCGGTCCGGCCGCCAACGACGTGCCGGGCCGCGTGTTCGAACTGCTGGACCGCGCACAGATCCCCTTCGGGCTCAAGACCCGGGTGCGTGACGCCATCGCGCGCGCCGACGACCCTCGCGACGGCCTGCTCGAGGTCGCGGCGAGCGACGCGCCCGAGGCGCTGCGCGCCGCGCTCGCCGAGATCGTGCTCGCGCAGCCGGTGACCGGCGGGTGAGAAGCTGACAATTCACGCAAACCGGGCGGCGAATTCTCGTGGTGCCCTGTCGTCGCGAGCCCGGTCCGGCTCCGGCGCGGGCATCGCCCGGTGCCGGAGGCCCGAACGTCGTACATCAACCCTTGGTCGATGCCGAACCTCCGGGACGCCCAGCCCTCTGACCTGCTGCGATACCGACGTCTCAACCCTCAACCGGTGGTTGATGTGCGACGTTCGGGCCTTCGGTCGTGCGAAAGGCCCGCGATCCGACGCGGATCGCGGGCCTCCGGCGGCCCGGCGGGCCGCTCAGGCCGTGACGCCGAGCTCGGGACGACTCAGGCCGTGGCGCCGAGGTGGGGGCGGCGCCCCACGCGGCGCGGGGTCAGCCGAGCGGTCTCCTCGATGAAGGCGCGGAACTCCACGGTGCGCGCGTCGACGAACTCCGGGCCCTGCTGGCTGCCCATGCCGTCGGCGAGCACCCGCAGCGTGCGGGGCTCGGGCGTGGCGACGCAGAGCAGCACGTCCCCGACGTGCAGGCGCTCGTCGGTGGGCTCGCGCACGATCGCCGTGAAGGGGCGCTGACGCATGAGGTGCTGATAACGGATCCAGCGAGAGTGGTGCGGGTCGGTGCGCTCGGCCCCGGCCTCATCGAGGCACGGTGCGCCGGTCTCTGCCCGGCAGATCGTGCACGGCACGCGGCGCGCGAGGTCGTGCGGACCAAGGGCAACGTGACGTGCAGGCCTTCCGTCGACGATGGCGGTCATAGCTCAGTTGTCCTTCCGTTGGTCCTTCGTCCGCAGCACGTGCCGCAGACGTCCCCGACCCCCGTTCAGGCGCTCGTGTCGCACCTAAGCCTTTCCTACCTAGGGATCGGTCGCCGACGGTCCTCATTGCAGTCAAATGTCGGTCAACAACGTCAAGGTTTCGTCAAGGTGCGAGTCCGGTCACACCGAGCGCGGTCCGGCCGAGCGCCGGAACTGCCCCGGAGTCTGCCCCGTGAGTCGTGCGAATGTGCGTGAGAAGGCCGCCTGGTCCGAAAACCCGCAGCCCAGCGCGATCTGGGCCAGCGGGGTGTCGGTGCGGGCGAGTAGCGTGCGGGCGCGATCGATGCGCGCGGTGAGCACGAGTTGGCCGGGGGAGCGGTGGAAGGCACGGCGGACCCGGCGCTCGAGCGCGTCGACGCCGCACCCCGCGACCTGGGCCAGGTCGGCCACCCGGATCGGCCCGTCGAGATGCGCCTCGATGTGCTCGACGACGCGACTCAGGCTGCGCATGTCGGGGTCGTCGGTGACGTCGTTGCCGAGATCCTGCGAGATCGAGACGAGCCCCACGACATCGCCGGCGTGGACGAGTGGGTGCTTGGCGGTCAGATACCAGCGAGCCACGCCCCCGGGCGGGCGGATGAGCTCCAGCTCGTTGCGCAGCGGCAGCCCGGTGGCGAGCACTTGGCCGTCCTGCTCCTCGTAGCGTTCCGCGAGCTCCGGCACGAACAGCTCGGGCGCCGTGCGGCCGAGCACGCGGCGGGCCGACCGCTCGTTGGTGCGCTGCACGAAGGTCGGGTTGACGGCGACGTATCGGCCGGCGGCGTCCTTGAGGCAGAACATCGTCGACGTCAGCTCGTCGACGAGCGCCAGCATCGCCTGCGGCAGCGCCGCGGTGAGCGGCGCGCTCATGAGGTCGTCCGGCTCGGGCATGCCGCGTCTCCTCCCTGTCGCCTTCGGGAGCGCCCAGTGTCCCGCGCGCCGGCCCGCCCGCCCCAGACGGCCGGGCGCGTTGTCCAGTCGGCGTGCCCCGCGCGCGGCGAATCGACAAGACGCGCCGGGTGCGCAGTGGAAATACTGGCCACCATGACCCAGCAGCGTGCCTTCGACCCCGTGCCGTCCGACGACCCCGGCGCCCCCACGTTCGCGCCTCAGAGCGGCCGGCTGCCCGAACCGTCCGCTGCCGACGCCGCCACGAGCGACCTCGTGCGCACCGCCACGGGCTCGGCCGCCTTCGCGCCGCTCGTCGAGGAGGCCGTGCGCCTCGCCGACCACTGGACCCGCCAGACCGAGGCCGGCCAGACCCGCGCGGAGCGCGCGACGACGGGCCAGCTCGCGGCCCTCGTCCGCGACGCCGCTGGTCTCGACCTCGCGGTCCGCTTCGTCGACCGCGTGGCCCGCCCGGAGGACACGACCGTCGCCGCCCGCGAGCTCGGCCGCCTGACGACGGGCAGCGCCTCGAGCTTCCTCGGCCCGCTCGACCGCACGATGCTGCAGCTGGGCGCGTTCGCCGCGCCGCTGGCGCCACCGATCGTCGTGCCGATCGCCCGCAAGCGTTTGCGTCAGATCATCGGTCACCTCGTCGTCGACTCCCACGACCCGGCGCTCGGCAAGCACCTCGCCAAGGCCCGGGCCGACGGCTTCCGGCTCAACGTCAACCTCCTCGGCGAGGCCGTGCTCGGCGAGGGCGAGGCGGCGTCGCGCACCGAGCGCGTCGGCGAGCTGCTGGCTCGGCCCGACGTCGACTACGTCTCGATCAAGGTGTCCTCGCTCGTCAGCCAGATCACGACGTGGGACCAGGACGGCACCGTCGAGCGGTGCCTCGAGCGGCTGCGGCCCCTCTACCGGATCGCGCGGGCGAAGAGCCCGCACGCGTTCGTCAACCTCGACATGGAGGAATACCGCGACCTCGACCTCACGATGGACCTCTTCCAGCGGCTGCTGAGCGAGGAGGAGTTCACGGACCTCGAGGCCGGGATCGTGCTGCAGGCGTATCTGCCCGACGCGCTGCCCGCGATGGAGGAGCTCATCGAGTTCGCGACGAAGCGCCGCGCGGCCGGGGGCGCGGGCATCAAGATCCGCCTCGTCAAGGGCGCCAACCTCGCCATGGAGAAGGTCGAGGCGGCGCTGCACGGCTGGCAGCAGGCCCCCTACGGGAGCAAGGCCGAGGTCGACGCCAACTACCTGCGCTGCGTCGAGCGGGCGCTGCGCCCCGAGCTGACCGGCGCCGTGCGGCTCGGTGTCGCGAGCCACAACCTCTACGACGTCGCCGCCGCCCACCTGCTCGCCAAGGCTCGCGGGGTGACGGACTCCCTCGACATCGAGATGCTCCAGGGCATGGCGCCCGCGCAGGCCCGCGCGGTCAAGGCCGACGTGGGCACCGTGCTGCTCTACACGCCGGTGGTCGCGCCGGCCGACTTCGACGTCGCGGTCTCCTACCTCATCCGGCGGCTGGAGGAGAACTCGCAGTCCGAGAACTTCCTGCACGCGATCTTCTCCGGCGACGACGGCGTCGCCGACCCCGGCAGCCCGGCGATGAACGACCAGGAGAGCCGCTTCCGTCGCTCGGTCGAGGCGCTCGACACGACGCCGGTGGGCCCGCGCCGCAGCCCGGACCGGGCGCCCATCGGCGACACCTTCGACAACGCGGCCGACTCCGACCCGGCGCTCCCGCAGACGCGCGCCTGGGCGCTGGAGCACCTGGGCGCGCAGCCCAAGCCGCTGACCAGCCCCGACCTCGACCAGGTCGGGCAGGTCGAGGAGGTCGTCGCCCGCGGCGTCGCCGCGCACGAGGCCTGGGCCGCGCTGCCGGCGCAGCAACGCGCGCACATCCTGCGCGAGGCCGCCCGCGGGCTGGAGCGCCGCCGCGGCGAGCTCGTCACGGTCGCCGCCGCCGAGGGCGGCAAGACCGTCGAGCAGACCGACCCCGAGGTGTCCGAGGCGATCGACTTCGCCACCTACTACGCCGACCGGGCGCTGGAGCTGGAGTCGAGCCTGCACACCGACGGGGCCGAATTCACCCCCGGCAAGCTCGTGCTCGTCACGCCGCCGTGGAACTTCCCCATCGCCATCCCCATCGGCGGGGTGCTCGCCGCCCTCGCCGCGGGCAGCGCGGTCGTCATCAAGCCGGCCCCGCCCACGCCCGGCTGTGTCGAGGTGGCCGCCGAGGCGATCTTCGAAGCCCTCGACGCCGCGGGGGTGTCGCGCGACGTGTTGCAGGTCGTGCGCGTCGCCGAGAACGAGGCCGGGCAGGCGCTCGTCGCGCACGCCGACGTCGACACGGTGATCCTCACGGGCGCGAGCGACACGGCCCGGCTCTTCGCGGGCTGGCGCGCCGACCGCGACCCAAAGACCGGCGGATCCCGCGTCTACGGCGAGACCTCGGGCAAGAACTCGCTGATCATCACGCCCGCCGCCGACCTCGACCTCGCCGTCGCCGACCTCGTGAAGTCGGCGTTCGGGCACGCGGGTCAGAAGTGCTCGGCCGCGTCGCTGGCGATCCTCGTCGGCTCGGTAGGAAGCTCGGAGCGCTTCCGCCGTCAGCTCGTCGACGCCGTCCGCTCGCTGCGGGTCGGCTGGCCGGGCGACATCGGCGCGACGATGGGCCCGGTCATCGAGCCGCCGAGCGGCAAGCTGCTGCGGGCCCTGACGACGCTGGAGGAGGGTGAGACCTGGCTCGTCGAGCCCCGCCAGCTCGACGACAGCGGCCGCCTGTGGTCGCCGGGCCTCAAGGACGGCGTCGCGCCCGGGTCGTTCTTCCACCTCACCGAGGTCTTCGGGCCGGTGCTCGGCCTCATGCGCGCCGACTCCCTCGAGGAGGCCATCGAGCTGCAGAACGCCACCGCCTACGGGCTGACCGGCGGCCTGCACAGCCTCGACGAAGGCGAGATCGACCGCTGGCTCGACGAGGTCGAGGTGGGCAACGCCTACGTCAACCGGCACATCACCGGCGCCATCGTGCGGCGGCAGAGCTTCGGCGGGTGGAAGGCGTCGGCGGTCGGTCCGGGCGCCAAGGCCGGCGGGCCCAACTACGTCGCCCAGCTCGGCACCTGGCACAGCCAGGGCCTGCCGACCAAGCTCGGCGAGCCGAAGCAGCCGGCTCGCACCTTCTTGCGCGCCGTGCTGCCGCTGCTCGGTGACCGCGCCGAGCGCATGTGGCTGCGAGCCGCGGCGGGCAGCGACGCCTACGTGTGGGAGACCGAGCTGGGGCGCCCGCACGACGACTCGGACCTGGTCGTCGAGACCAACGTGTTCCGCTACCGGCCGGCGCCGACCGTGTGGGTGCGCACGAGCGCCGAGGCGCGACTCGCGCACGTGCTGCGGCTCGTGCTCGCCGGGCTCGCCGCCGGCACCGACGTGCGCATCAGCCTCGACCCGACGACGAGCGCCGAGCTCAAGGCTCTCGACGGGCGCGACGAGCAGACGTCCGCGGGCCTGCGGGTGCTGGCGACGTTCGTCGACCGGGCCGAGACCGACGAGGACTTCCTCGTGCGGGTCGAGCGCGGCGAGGTCACCGGTCGGATCCGGCTCGTCGGCGACGGCTCCGCTCTGGCTCGCCAGCTGCAGGAGGAGGCGGCGGCGGGCGACATCACCCTGCTCACGCAGGAGGTCCTCGCCACCGGCCGCCGGGAGCTGCTGACGATGGTGCGCGAGCAGGCCGTGAGCCGCACGATGCACCGCTTCGGGCACCTGGCCGGCGCGCACTGACGCCGCCGACTGCCCGTCGGGGGTTGTGCACTGACGCCGCCGAGCTGCCCCGCCGGGGGCTGCATCGGCAGCCGAGGGCTCGTGGTGTCGCGCGAGCCCTCGGCGGGAACGTCAGCCCCGGCCGGAAGCCTCGGGTCAGCCGACGAGCAGCGTCAGCCCCACCGCGTAGCCCATGACGACGACCAGCGCGCGGAAGACGGGCCCCGGTAGGCGGCGACCCACGTGCGCACCGGCCCAGCCCCCGAGGAGCGAACCCGCGGCGACCAGGGCGGCCACGACCCAGTCGACCGGCCCGAAGACCGCGAACACCGCGGCCCCGGCGACGTTGGCCGCCAGCACGGCGACGTTCTTGAGGCCGTTGACGACGGTCAGCGGCTGCCGCAGCCCGATCGCGAGGAAGCCGACGAGCATGACGCCCTGGCCCGCGCCGAAGTAGCCGCCGTAGCCGCCGATGACGGCCGAGAGCATCCGCAGCGGCGCAGGCATCGCGTCGAGCGGGTGGTCGGGCGCGCCGCGCGAGCGCAGCCACCGGGAGATGAGTGGCTGCACCCCGACGAGGGTCGAGGCGAAGAGGACGAGCCACGGCACCGCGACGTCGAAGTAGGTGCTCGGCGCCAGCAGTAGGAAGATCGCCCCCGCGAGCGCTCCCGCCGCGCTCGTCGCGGCGACCGCGACGACGAGTGACCTGAGCCCCGCGAGCTCGCGCCGAAACCCGAGGCTCCCGGAGACGCCGCCGGGCACGAGCCCCACGGTGTTGGTGACGTTCGCGGCGACCGGGCCGAGCCCGATCGACAAGAGCAGCGGGAAGCTCACGAGTGAGCCCGCTCCGACCGCGCTGACGACGAACCCGGCCCCCAGTCCCGCGATCAGCGCGACGACGAGCTGCGGCACCGACAGGCTTCCTGCCAGGCCGTCGAGCCCCGCCACCGTCGTCGGGTCGGTGCCGGCCGCCGGGCTGCTCAGGACCGCCACCCAGGTGCTCGTCACAGAAGCCTCCTTCGCCCACTCATCCTGACAGGGCCGGGGACAGCGCCCGGGTCGACGCGGGAGAATGCGCCTGTGAGCATCGCGCCCGACTTCGAGGAGATGTATACCGCCGATCCCGACCCCTGGGAGGTCGCGACGAGCTGGTACGAACGCCGCAAGACGCAGGTGCTGCTGGCCTGCCTGCGCCGGCAGCGATACGGCACGGTGTGGGACGTCGGGTGCGGCACGGGCGACCTCACGGCCCTGCTCGCGGCGCGCAGCGACCGCGTCGTCGCGACGGACGCCACGGAGCGGGCCTGTGAGTTGACCCGGACGAGGTGCGCCACCGAGTCCGGCGTGGTCGTCGAGCGCTCGGCGCTCCCGCTCCCGCCCGAGGCGCTGCGCGGGCGGCCTGCCGATCTCGTCGTGCTCTCGGAGGTCCTCTACTACCTGCCCGAGGCGGATCGTCACGCCGCCGCCGACACCCTCGCGGCGGCGTGTGCCCCCGAGGGCGACATCGTCGCGGTGCACTGGAGCGCGACGACGGAGGGGGCGAGCGTCTCGGGGATCGGAGCCCACCGCGACCTCGACCGGGCGCTCATCGAGCGGGGGTGGTGGCGGCTCGTGGCCCACCGCGACGTCGAGTTCACGTTGACACTGTGGTCGCGTGACATGCCCGCCACGATCGGTCGCAACCGGTAGCAGGAGCCCGACGCGGCCCCTCACCGTCCGTTCGCGACCGTGTCGGATGTCCGCCCGGACATGCCCGGACGCGAGGGGGTGGTCTCGTGCACATTAGGGCATTGACCTGCAAAGTTCTCATGTCGAACCCGACCGTGACGAGGGGTGTGCATGGTGGCGGTAGTTCGCTAGCATACGGTCCACTTCCACGTTCAAGGCGCTCGCATGAGCGCGCTGACGTCAAAGGCGACGAGAGGCAGATATGACCTTCGACCGAGGATCGACCGCCACGCTCGATACCTCCAGCGACTGCACGTCTGCGACTGTCGAGGAGGTGCACTGTCCGCCGACCCTCACGACCTCGCCGCCTCGTGGAGTCCGGCCCGTGGCCGCGGGCGACGGCACTCGCAGCGTGCGACTGACCCACTCCCTCATGGCCGTGCGCGAGGCGCGGGCGACGCTCGTGCAGGACTTGTTCGATCGCGGTGTCTGCGCCGCCGTCGTCGACGAGGCCGAGTCGGTCGTGGCCGAGCTCGTCGGCAACGCGGTGCGGCACGCGCGCCCGCTGTCCGACGGGTGCATCCGGTTGCGCTGGAAGGTCAAGGCCGGGGCCGTCGAGGTCGAGGTGCGCGACGGGGGCAGCGATTCGACGCCCCGCCCCGTGCGTACGTCGCGCCTGGCCGTGCACGGTCGCGGCCTGCTCATCGTGCGCAGCATGGCCCATGAGTGGGGAGTGCTGGACGAGTCCAACGGCCGCACGGTCTGGGCGGCCCTCGGGGGGCCGTCCCGCCGCCGGGCCGGCTGACTCGCGGCCGCACCGCCGGGGCTGCCCGGCCCGGGACTACGCGGGGGCCACCGGGAGACGATGATCGCCCGCGGACCGACGTCGGCCACGCCCACGACGGCGCGGGGCGCCGCCGCGGACCGACGGTCCGCGCCGATTAGGGTCGACACCATGGGTAAGGCTTCGCGCCGAGCGCGCAAGAACGCTGCACGATCCGGTGCCCCCGCGGCGCGCCCCGCGCCGTTCGTGGCACGCCCCTTCCAGGGGCTGCCCGGCGAGGCCGACTGGGTCGCGATGCGCGAGATCGTCCCCGCCGCGACCGCGACCGTGCGGCGACGCGACGGGGCCCTCGACGGGGCCCCCGCTGCGCGAGGAGCTGCGCCGGCGGGCGACGGGGCCGATGCGCTGACGATCACGACGGTGCTGCCCATGGCCTGGCCGGGCCTGCACCGCGGCGACGGCACCCGCTTCGTCGCGTTGCAGTCGGTGCCCACCCGCGGTGATGCGAGCCGCGACCTCGCGCAGGTCGTGCTCGCGCTCGCCGAGACGGCGGCCGGGGAGCCGGTCGCGAGCGTCCCCGGGGCCTTCGCCGACACCCCGCGGCTGCAGGATCTGCTCGACCTCGACACCCCCTTCGAGGTCACCGTGCACGACGGCTTCGACTACTGGCTGGCCGACGACGTGACCCTCGACGCCGAGGGCTCCGCGTCGCTGCGCGAGGCGAACGAGTCGATCATCCCGACGGTCAAGCTCGCCGCCGCGCCGGCCGCCTACTGGTGTCGGGTCGGTGAACGCACCCACCTGCGCTGGGTGCTGCCGCAGGACGAGGACGACGCGACCGCCGCGCTCGCGCGCCTGCATGCCGCCGGCGCACTCGCGGGGCCGGGCGGTCTCGGGGAGGGCACGCGCTTCCTGGGGGCATTCCGGGCCGACGGGCTGCTCGTGCCGGTGTGGGACCTCGACCCGGAGGCCGAGGCGGACGCCTACGAGCAGCCGCTGGCCGACCTCGCCGCGCGCTACGCCGACGCGCTGGGCGCGAGCGATCCCCTGACCTCCGACGAGCGCCGCGCCCGCGCCGGGCTCGTCAGTCGCCAGCTGACCCTGCGCTAGGCGACGTGATGCGACGCATGGGATTCCTCGGTCCGCGAGGCACGTTCAGCGAGGTGGCGCTGCGGTCGCGGCCCGAGGCGGCGCACGCGGAAGCGATCCCCTACGCCTCCGTCGACGCGGCGCTGTCGGCGCTGCGCAGCGGCGAGGTCGACGCGGCCGTCGTTCCTATCGAGAACTCCCTCGAGGGCGGGGTGCCCGCCACGCTGGACTCGCTGGCCAACGGCGACCCGCTGCGGGTCATCGGCGAGATGATCGTGCCCGTC
Source organism: Kineosphaera sp. (assembly GCA_039812485.1). Lineage (GTDB taxonomy): Bacteria > Actinomycetota > Actinomycetes > Actinomycetales > Dermatophilaceae > Kineosphaera. The sequence continues at coordinate 47,659 of JBDIAP010000002.1, read as the reverse complement.
TCGTTCGTGCTCGCGGCGCGATCGGGCACGACCCTGGCGGATATCAAGGCCGTGAGCACCCACCCGCACGCGTGGGCGCAGGTGCGCCGGTTCGTCGCCGAACACCTGCCGCAGGCGCGCTACGTGCCGGCGTCGTCGACGGCGGCCTCCGCGGTCGACCTCGCCGCCGGCGCGGACACGTGGCATGCCGCGACCGCCTTCGAGGGCGCGATCTGTCATGAGATGGTCGCCGGAGAGCAAGGGCTGACGATCCTGGCCCGCGACATCGGTGACAACACGGAGGCGGTGACGCGCTTCGTGCTCGTCGCGCGCCCCGGCCCCGTGCCCGCCCCGACGGGCGCCGACAAGACGACGGTCGTGCTCTTCCAGACGATCGACTACCCCGGCGGGCTGCTCGGGTTGCTCGAGCAGTTCGCGGTGCGCGGCATCAACCTCACGCGGCTGGAGTCGCGGCCGACGGGGGAGTCGCTGGGGCAGTACTGCTTCTCCATCGACCTCGAGGGGCACCTGCACGACCGACGGGTCAGCGAGGCGCTCATGGGCCTGCACCGGGTGTGCGCCGAGGTCCGCTACCTCGGCAGCTACCCCAAGGCCGACCAGACGCAGGTCACGGTGTCGCCGACGCACGCCCAACGCGCCTACGAGGACGCCCGCGACTGGCTCGACGCTCTCGACCCGCTGGACACCCCGACAGACTGACGGGCTGCCAGACCGGCGACGCGCCGGCCTGGCAGCCCGGGGCGTGGCAGCCCGTCGCTGCGGGGAGTGCGTCCGCGGTTCAGCGCCGCTCGGGCACGAAGGTTGCCAGCAGCATCGAGACGATCGAGAGCACGATCGCGCCGAGGATCGCGTCCCAGAAGAAGCTGCCGATCGTGAAGTCGAGGCCGAGGATGCCCGCGAGCCACGCGGTGATCGCCAGCATCGCGGCGTTGACGACGATGAGGAAGAGCCCGAGCGTCAGCACGACGAAGGGCAGCGAGAAGAACGTGACGATCGGCTTGATGAACGCGTTGACGACGCCGAAGACGACCGCGACGAGCACGATCGTCAGGATGCGGTTGGCCGGGCTGGCGGCGGTCTCGCCGAGCTGGATGCCGGGGACGACGAGGGCGGTGAGCCACAGGGCGACGGCGTTGACGCCGATCCGGAGCGCGTAGTTGGCCATGGCGCTCATCCTGGCACGTGGGCCTGCGCCGGGGCTGGGGCCGAGCCGTGCCCCACCGGTGCCCCACCCGTGGCCTGCCGGTGCGGCGGGAGGCCGCCCCGGGGAGCTGCGCAGCCGCATCCGGTCGGGTCCGACCTCGGGTCCCTCGCGCGCCCCACCCGTGTCCGCGCCGTGCGCACGGGCCTGCGTAGAGTCGACGCATGACGCAGGCGCCCTCGCCCGACCAGCCCTCCGATCAGGTTCGCCCCGACGCCGGCTCCCAGGCTCGCTCGGAGGCTCGCCCGGTGCGGTTGCGGCCCGCGCTCGACGGGGTGCCCACCTACAGGCCGGGCAAGCCGCCGACGCCGGTCGAGGGAGTGACCCACTTCAAGCTCAGCAGCAACGAAAATCCCTACCCGCCGCTGCCGTCGGTGCTCGACGCCATCGCCGACGCGGCGAGCCACGTCCACCGCTATCCCGACCCGGGCGTGCACGGCCTGCGCGAGCGCATCGCCGCGGAGCTGGGGGTGGGGCCCGACGAGATCGTCGTGGGCCCGGGCAGCGCGGCGGTCTACGACCAGATCGTGCAGGCGCTCGTCGACGACGGTGACGAGGTCGTCTACAGCTGGCGGTCGTTCGAGCTCTATCCCATCTGCGTCGCGGCCCGCGGAGGGCGCTCGGTCCAGGTGCCGAACACCGCCGAGGGGCGCCACGACCTCCCGGCGATGGCACGCTCGATCCGCCGCGACACCCGGCTCGTCATCGTCTGCTCGCCCAACAACCCGACAGGGGCCACGGTCGGCGCGGCCGAGCTCGAGGACTTCCTCGCGCGCGTCCCCGCGCACGTGGCGGTGCTGCTCGACGAGGCCTACCTGCAGTTCGACACCTCGGGCGACCGCGTCGACGGCCTCGACGTCTACCGGCGACACCCCAATGTCGTGCTGCTGCGCACCTTCTCGAAGGCCTACGGGCTGGCCGGGCTGCGCGTCGGCTATGCCGTGGCGCACCCGCGCGTCGCGGCGGCCCTGGCCAAGACGGGCCTGCCGTTCGCGGTCACCGACGTGGCCCAGCAGGCCGCGCTGGCGAGCCTCGACGCCGCCGAGGAGCTCGACCTGCGGGTCAAGTCGGTGCTCGCCGAGCGCGGCCGGGTGCAGGACGCGCTGCGCGACCAGGGATGGGACCTGCCCGAATCCCACGGCAACTTCGTGTGGCTCCCACTGGCCGCCGAGTCGCTGGCCTTCGGCCAGATCGCCGACGCCGCCGGCATCTCGGTGCGCCCCTTCGACGGCGACGGCGTGCGTGTCACGATCGGCGAGCCCGCCGCCAACGACGTGCTCATCAGGGTGTGCAGGGAGGCCGGTCGGCCGTCGGTCGACTAAGGCTCAGCGCTCGGTGCGGTCGTTCGACTCGTCGGGGTCGCCACCGTCGTAGGGGGCGGTGCCGTGTTCCAGCACGCGGCGCCACCAGCCGATGGCGTAGCCGGTGAACGCGCCGGCGAGCAGCAGCAGCAGGCCCGTGTCGAAGAGCGGCTGCCAGCCGCCGAGGCCGGCGGTGCCGTCGTCCTGGGCGACGACCGGCACCTGGTCGCCGGAGGAGAGCGCGAAGAGGCCGGGGTTGGACAGGTCGGCGCGGCGGCTGTGGCCCTCGTCGTCGACGAACTTCACGACGCACGGGCCGTGCACGCCGAAGGACCGGTCGCACTCGACGACGGTGGCGGTGACGGTGTCGCGGCCGACGACGCCGGCGGCGTAGCCGGTGACCCGAAGCGCGAACTGCCACAGCAGGATCGCGACGGTCGCGGCGATCACGAGCGCGACCACCTTGAACGCCAAGGTCTCGACCAGCCGCGCCGGGCTCGTCACGGCGTCGAGGCGGCCCTCGGGTCGGTCTGCGCGTGATCTCACGGTCTCCCTATCGACACTCCCGCGCGACACCTCAAGGCCGGCAACACACGGTGATGCATCGTGACACGACGGGCGGGGGCGGGCCCGTCGGCGCGCAGTTCCGCGGCTGACGAGCCGCGCCTGGCAGGGTAGGTTAGGACGACCTCCCGCCTCGACGTCGAGCCGGGGCGAGGTGGCCCCCGCGACCCGAGACCCGGCACACCCACCGGCGGGCGCGCCAGACCAGGCGCACTGGCTCCGGCGATCCCGGACGGTGTGGCGAGCGAAGGAGAGAGCGTGAGCGACAACGACGTCGTGGCCCAGGAGGCCGTCGCCCAGAAGGCGGCGGATGCCTTCGGGGTCGACCACCACGAGAGCATCATCGGTCGGCCCAAGTTCATGTCCGACGGTGGCCCGGAGACGATCCGGTTCATCGACAAGGACGGCCACCGCATCCGCAACGAGGTCAACCTCCCCTATGACCCGTATGTCGACGCGCTCACCGAGGAGGACGGCCAGCGGCTCTACCGCGACATGGCCCTCATCCGGCGCTTCGACATCGAGGCCACGGCGCTGCAGCGCCAGGGCGAGCTCGGCCTCTGGCCGGGCCTGCTCGGTCAGGAGGCCGCCCAGGTCGGCATCGGGCGGGCGATGAAGTCGCAGGACTACGCGTTCCCCAGCTACCGCGAGCACGGCGTCGCGTGGTGCCGGGATGTCGACCCGGTCAACCTGCTCGGGATGTTCCGCGGGGTCAACAACGGCGGCTGGGACCCCAACGAGAAAAACTTCCACCTCTACACGATCGTCATCGGCAACCAGGCGCTGCACGCGGTCGGCTACGCGATGGGCGTGCAGCGCGACGGGGCCGTCGGCACCGGCGACCCCGACCGCGACACAGCGGTCGTCACGTTCTTCGGCGACGGCGCGACGAGCCAGGGCGACATCAACGAGTCGTTCGTCTTCGCGGCGGTCAACCAGTGCCCGATCGTCTTCTTCTGCCAAAACAACCAGTGGGCGATCAGCGAGCCCAACGAGCGGCAGACCCGCATCCCCCTCTACCAGCGGGCCCGCGGCTTCGGCTTCCCCGGCGTGCGGGTCGACGGCAACGACGTGCTGGCCTGCTACGCGGTGGGCATGCACGCGCTGGAGCAGGCCCGCAGCGGGCAGGGGCCGTTCCTCATCGAGGCGTACACCTACCGGATGGGGGCGCACACGACGTCGGACGACCCGACGAAATACAGGGACTCGGCCGAGGTCGACCTGTGGCGTGAGCGCGACCCGCTGGAGCGGATCAAGATCTTCCTGCTGAGCCTGCACCAGACCAAGCAGGAGTTCTTCGACGCGGTCGACCGGGAGGCCGACGAGCTCGCCGCGCGGATCCGCAAGGAATGCCAGGAGATGCCGAACCCGCCCCACGAGCAGATGTTCGACACCGTGTATGTCGAGTCGCACCCGGGGCTGGAACGCGAACGCGCAGAGTTCTTTGAATACCATGCCGGCTTCGCGGACGAGGAGGCTGCGCGATGACCCGCCTCACGCTCGCCAAGGGCATCACCGCCGGCCTGCGCCGCGCGATGGAGGCCGACCCCAAGGTGCTCGTCATGGGCGAGGACGTCGGCCGTCTCGGCGGCGTCTTCCGCGTCACCGAGGGGCTGCAGAAGGACTTCGGCGAGGACCGCGTCATCGACACCCCGCTCGCCGAGTCCGGCATCGTCGGCACCGCGATCGGGCTCGCGCTACGCGGCTACCGGCCGGTGGTCGAGATCCAGTTCGACGGGTTCATCTACCCGGCGTTCGACCACATCACGAGCCAGGTCGCCAAGATGTACGCCCGCTCGCTGGGGCACACGAAGCTGCCGATGGTCATCCGTGTGCCGTGCGGCGGAGGCATCGGCGCGGTCGAGCACCACAGCGAGAGCAACGAGGCCTACTTCCTGCACAGCGCGGGCCTCAAGATCGTCTCGTGCAGCAACGCCGAGGACTCCTACTGGATGATCCAGCAGGCGATCGCGACCGACGACCCGGTCATGTTCTTCGAGCCCAAGCGCCGCTATCACGAGCGCATGGAGGTCGACGAGAGCGCCGCGTCTGCGCCGCGATCGCTCTACGAGGCGGTGGTGGCGCGGGAGGGCAGCGACCTGACGCTGGCCTGCTGGGGGCCGATGGTCAAGACGTGCCTGCAGGCCGCGGAGGCGGCGGCCGCTGACGGGCTGTCCCTGGAGGTGCTCGACCTGCGCGGCCTCAACCCGCTCGACACCGCGACGCTCTTCGCCTCGGTGAGGAAGACGGGCCGGCTCGTCGTCGTGCACGAGGCGTCGGGCTTCATGGGCTTCGGCGCCGAGATCGCCGCCCAGGTGATGGCCGACTGCTTCTATCACCTCGAGGCTCCGGTCGTGCGGGTCACCGGGTATTCGATCCCGTATCCGCCCAGCAAGCTCGAAGAGGACTTCCTGCCCGACCTCGACCGCGTGCTCGACGGCGTCGACCGCGCGCTCGCCTACTGACCGGCCGGCCGCGAGGAGAAGAGACAGACATGGGTGTCAAGACGTTCAACCTGCCCGACCCCGGCGAGGGCCTCACCGAGGCCGAGATCGTCACGTGGAAGGTCAAGGCCGGCGACGCGGTCAAGGTCAACGACATCGTCGTCGAGATCGAGACGAGCAAGTCGCTGGTCGAGCTGCCGATCCCGTGGGAGGGCACGGTCACCGAGGTGCTCGCCGCCGAGGGCGAGGAGGTGCTCGTCGGGGCGCCGATCATCCGCATCGACGTCCCCGGCGTAGAAGGTGACGCGCCTCCCGCGGCAGCGCCGGCCGCCTCGTCCGCAGCCTCGGGCGGCGGCGAGGAGCCGGAGGGTCGGACCCCGAACCTCGTCGGCTACGGCGCGATCGGCGGGTCGACGACCCGGCGGCCGCGCAAGGGGCGGGGTGCTGCCGATGCACCGGCCGCTGCGGCTCCTGCGACGGCCGCGCCGGCCGCCGCGCCGCCGCCCGCTGTCGCCCAGCCCCCTGTCGCACAGCCCCCGGTCGCCCCGGCTCCTGCCGCCGCGCCGCCCGCTGCAGCGCATCGGGTCGAGGGCGGAGTGCCCGTCGGTGCGTCGGGCCGCCCGCTGGCGAAGCCGCCGGTGCGCAAATACGCGAAGGACCACGGTGTCGACCTGGCGTCCGTCGCAGGGTCGGGGCCGGACGGGATCATCGGTCGCGACGACATCGACGCCTACGTGGCGGGCCAGTCCGAGCCTGCTGCGGAGGCCGCCGCGGGTGGCGGTCGGTCGGTGGCCCGCTCCGGCGAGCGGGAGGTCCGCATCCCGGTCAAGGGCGTGCGCAAGATGACCGCGCAGGCGATGAGCGGGTCGGCGTTCACGTCGCCGCACGTCAGCGAGTTCGTCACGGTCGACGTGTCGGCGACGATGGAGCTCGTCGAGCGCCTCAAGGCCGACCGGGAGTTCCGGGACGTCAAGGTGTCGCCGCTGCTGCTCGTCGCCAAGGCGCTGCTGCTGGCGTGCCGCCGCAACCCCGGCGTCAACGCGACGTGGGAGGAGGGCGCGGGTGGCGCGACGATCGTGCAGAAGAACTACGTCAACCTCGGCATCGCCGCGGCGACCCCGCGGGGCCTCATCGTGCCCAACATCAAGGACGCCGACGCGATGACCTTGCGCGAGCTGGCCGATGCGATGGGCGAGCTCGTCTCGACGGCGCGCGCGGGCCGCACGCAGCCGGCCGACATGTCGGGCGGCACGATCACGATCACCAACGTCGGTGTCTTCGGCGTCGACACGGGCACGCCGATCATCAACCCAGGCGAGTCGGCGATCCTCGCGTTCGGCGCGGTGCGGCGCATGCCGTGGGTCGTCGGCGTCGGCGCGGACGAGCGCATCGAGCCGCGCTGGGTCACCCAGTTGGGCTTGAGCTTCGACCACCGTCTCATCGATGGCGACCTGGGCTCGCGCTTCCTGGCCGACGTGGCCGCCGTGCTGCACGACCCGGCGAAGGGGCTGGTCTGGGGCTGAGGCCGGCGCCTCCGCCACCCGCTCACCGGTCGAGGGCCGGGGTTCTCGCCGACGGCACGTGCTCTAGCCAGTGCCGTCGGCTCGAACGCCGGCCTTCGGCACGGGTACAGGCTGGTCGGGCCAGTGGCGGGCGCATCATGGGATCGTGCAGCTCACGACGGTAGAGCGAGGCGGGCTTCGCGCTGCGCTCGCCGCCCAGTGGAGCGAGGCGTGGCACTGGCCCTTCGAGGCACCGCTCGTCGTCGCCCTCAACGCGGGCCTGTTCCTGTGCGCCGTCTATCTGGTGCCGCTGGAGTTCCGCGACTGGCTCGTGACGCTGCACGGGCCGCTGACGTTCGCGATGCTGCTGCAGTCGTGGATGGTGGCCGACGTGCCCGCCACGAACGTCATCGGGTCCTCGCCGGCCCTGGCGCTGGCGGCGCTGGAGGATCCCGACTCGAGCGCGATCGGCGACTACCTGCTGGCGAAGATCTGGCTCATGTGGCTGCTCACGGCGCCGGTGTGCGCGGTGATCGCGCTGGTCATCGGCGTGCAGCACGACGAGCTCATGCCCGCGCTGGGCGTCGCCACGGCCCTGCTGGTCGTGCCGTTCCCGATGCTCGCGGTCGCCTCCTGGCTGGGGATCGTGCTGCCCTACCGACAGCGCTCCCTGGCCTGGCGCTGGGCGCGCCGTCGCGACTGGCGCGCCGGGGTGCGCTGGCTCGTGCTGATCTTCCTGCCGTGGTTCGCGGTGCCGTGGGTGGGCTCCGTGCTGCTGTCGGTGCTCTTCATGGTGCCTCGGCTCCTGCACCTACCGCGCGGGCAGCGTTGGGGTCCAGAGCCCTTCGCGCTGGGAGCCGCGCTCGTCATCGTCGCGAGCGTGCCCGTCTACCTCATCGGTCGGCGGGTCGCCCTCGCCCTCGTCACCCGCCGCCGCGACGCCCTGCGCGCCTACCTGCGCGACCCGGACGCCACGTGACATCGCAGCGGCGATGTCGACATCGTCGACGAGCCTGTGAACGGGCCCGCGGGGCGTCGGCCGGTTTTCGGACCTGATATCCGCGCGGGGTGGGGCGAGAATGCTCCCCATGACATCGACCGTCACCGACGACGCCGGCCCCCACGACAGCCCGGACGACACCCCGGACCTCGGCGACGACCGCCCGGAGCTCACCGGCCGCGCCCGCAACGTCGCGTTCGCGGCCATCGCGGGTGGCATGCTGCTCGCGGCGCTCGACGGCACGATCGTCTCGACGGCGCTGCCGACGATCGTCGGGGAGCTCGGCGGCGGTGACCACATGACGTGGGTCGTCACCGCCTACCTGCTGACGCAGACGATCTCGACGGCGCTCTTCGGCAAGTTCGGCGACCTCTTCGGTCGCAAGCGCATGTTCCTCTTTTCGATCGTGCTCTTCGTCGTCGCGTCGGCGTTGTGCGGCATGGCCGACGGCATGGTGTGGCTCATCGCGATGCGCGCGCTGCAGGGCATCGGCGGCGGCGGGCTGACGGTCACCGCGACGGCGATGATCGCCGACATCATCCCCCTGCGCGAGCGCGGCACCTATCAGGGCGCGATCGGCGCGGTCTTCGGCGTCGCGACCGTGCTCGGCCCGCTCACCGGCGGCTTCCTCACCGACAACATCTCGTGGCGGTGGGTTTTCTATGTCAACGTGCCCGTCGCGCTCGTCCTGCTCCCGTTCGCGATCCGCTTGCTGCCGTCGACCAAGGCGCAGGCCAAGCCGGTCATCGACTACGCGGGCATCGCGCTGATGTCCGCCGGCGCCGCGGCTCTCGTGCTCGCGACGAGCTGGGGCGGCACACAATACGCCTGGAGCTCACCGGTGATCATCGGCCTCTTCGTCGCGGGTGTCGTGCTCTTCGGCGGTTTCGTCTTCGTGGAGTCGCGGGCCGCGAGCCCGGTGCTGCCGCTGCGGCTCTTCCGCGGCAACGTCTTCACGGTCAGCTCGATCCTCAGCTTCATCGTCGGCTTCGCGCTGCTGGGGTCGATGACGTTCCTGCCGACCTACCTGCAATACGGGCAAGGGGCGTCGGCGACGAGTACGGGCATGCACATGCTGCCGATGGTCATCGGCCTGCTCATCGCGTCGACCACGTCGGGCAACATCGTCAGCCGCACGGGCACCTACAAGATCTTCCCCATCGCCGGCTCGATCGTCATGGCGATCGGGTTGTGGCTGCTGTCGCGGCTGGCCGCCGACACGTCGGTGCTGGTCACGTCGCTGTCGATGTTCGTCTTCGGCGTCGGCCTCGGTCTGGCCATGCAGGTGCTGACGATCATCGTGCAGAACACCGCCGACTACCGCGACCTCGGGGTGGCCACGATCGACGGGCCGAGGTCGCGCAGCAGCTTGGTGCGCACGAGCGTCGCGTAGGCGCCGCCGGCGCCGAACGCCTCCCACAGCACGAGCCCGTGATAGCTCGGGTCGGGCCGATGCAGCCGCGGCCATCGCTGCGGTCGCTCGTCGAAGGCGAACCGCCCGCCGTCGACGATCGCCCCGCCGATCGCGGTGCCGTGCCCGCCGAGGAACTTCGTCGCCGAGTGCACGACGATGTCGGCGCCGTGGTCGAGCGGCCGCAGCAGGTAGGGGGTGGCGACCGTGTTGTCGACGACGAGCGGCACCCCGGCATCGTGCGCGACGCCCGCGATGCCCGCGATGTCGAGGACGTTGCCGCGCGGGTTGCCGATCGTCTCGCCGAAGAACGCCCGGGTGTTCGGCCGCGCCGCGGCCCGCCACGCGTCGAGGTCGTCGGGGTCCTCGACGAAGCTCACCTCGATGCCCAGATCGGCCAGCGTGTATTCGAAGAGGTTGTACGTCCCCCCGTAGAGCGAGGCGGACGAGACGATGTGGTCGCCCGCGCTCGCCAACGCGAGCAGCGACAGCGTCACCGCCGACTGCCCGCTCGCCGTCGCGACGGTCGCGACGCCGCCCTCCAGCGCGGTGATCCGCTCCTCGAGCACGGTCTGGGTCGGGTTGCCCACTCGCGAATAGATGTTGCCGACCTCCGCGAGGCTGAAGAGGTCACTCGCGTGCTGGGTGTCATCGAAGGTGAACGACGTCGACTGGTAGATGGGCACGGCCCGGGCGTGCGTGGCGACGTCGGGCTCCTGACCGGCGTGGATCTGGCGCGTGTCGAAGCCCCACTGCGCCCAGCGCCGCGTGTCGGCCGGGTCGAGCCCGTCGGTGCGGGTGCCGTCGGCGGACGGGGCGGGGGTCGTGTCAAGACTCATGCGACGACGGTAAACATCACACTCTGTTTTGAATATCCCAATCTCACATTATGACTACTCGATGACTGGGAATTCCGGTCCGTTGCTCAGGGCGTGACCGCGAAGTGATCGAGCACGCAGCGCGCCACGTCCTCGTCGCCGATGACCGTGTAGTGCAGGTCGTCGACCCCGCGCCGGCCCGCGGCGCGCCGCGTGAAGGCGTCGGTCGACAGCTGAATGCTCGTCGTCTTGCCGATGACCGGGATCGGGCCGGTCTCGTCGGCGCCGCCGGCGAACATCACGTGACCGACCGGCTCGCCGTCGGGCGAGGTCTCGACGCGCACTCCGGTGCGCGCGACGACCGGGCCGGTCAGCTCGATCATGACCACCCGCCCGGGCGCCACCTGGCACTCCTGCACGACGATGCGCGGCAGCTCCGCCAGCGCCAGCTCACAGAACGCGGCCGCGGCCGGGGTGTCGAGGTTGCCCGGCCGACCGAGGGCGGTGCGCACGTCCTGCTCGTGCACCCACACGTCGCTGACCCTGCGGCGCATGAGCGGGAGCAGCGGCATCGGCCCCATCGGCGACTCGACGATCGTGTCCGCCTCGAGCTCGCTGTCGCGCAGCCGGCCCAGCCGGGCCGAGACGACCCGGTGCAGCTCCTGGGCGACCTCCTTGCCGGGGCGGGCGCGGCGCAGCTCGACCCCCTGTTCGATCGCGCGCCCGATGTCGTGCCGGATGTGCGCGTACGCGGGCACCTGCGTCGGCGCGTCGGGCCGCCCGAGCAGCGCGGACTCGACCGAGGCCACGTGCGAGAACTGGTCCTTCACGGTCCAGCCGGGGCAGTCCGTCGGCTTGGCGAAATCGGCGTCGGTGCACGTGATCGCGAGGTCGACGAGAGCCTGGGCGGCCTGGCCGTAGGCGGCGACAAGACCGGGTAGGTCGTCGGGGGCGGACGGGTGCATGGGCATGGGGCAACCCTATCTAGGCTGACCGGCATGGCCAGCCCGAGACGAATCACCCCTTGCGTCGCGGCGGTCGCCGTGCCGCTCGCGACGACGCTCGTCACGGTAGTTCTCGCCGGGGTCTACACGGGCATCTTCACGGGGCTGACCGGCTTCGACGACGGCGGCCCGGCGGCCCGCGTCGGCCTCCCGCTCGTGCGGGTCGTGCACGACCTGGCAGTCGCCGCCACGCTCGGCCTGCTGCTGCTCGCCGGCACGATCGTGCCCGAGCGGGCCTCGACCGACCGTCGCGGCCGGGCCTGCCGACTCGCCACGATCACGGGCGCGGTGTGGACGGTCACGGCCCTGGCCGGTCTGCTGCTCGCGGTCGCCAACGTCAGCGGCGTCGCGCTGGGCTCGGCGGGTTATCTCGGCCAGCTCGCGCAGGTGTGGGACATCGAGTTCTTCCGCGTGCTGCTCATCGACGCGATGCTGGCCGGGGTCGTGACGCTGGGCGCCGCCCAGGCCCGCAGCCGCGTCACGATGACGTGGCTCGCGGCGCTCTGCCTGCTGGCCCTCGCCGTGCTCGCCCTCGTCGGGCACGCCGCCGGCGCTGCCGCTCACGACACCGCGGTCAACTCCCTGGCCGTGCACCTCGTCGCAGCCTCGACCTGGGTCGGGGCGTTGGCGGCCGTGCTCCTGCTGTGGCCGGTGCTCGGCGACGCGCTCGCCGTCACCGTTGGGCGCTGCTCGGTGCTCTTCGCGTGGTGCTTCGCCGCAGTCGCGGCCTCGGGCGTGCTCAACGCCGCGATCCGGGTGGGCTCGCCGGGGGGTCTCGGGTCGCGCTACGGGGTGTTGGTCGTCGCCAAGGTCGTGCTGCTGCTCGCGCTGGGCGCCGCGGGGTGGCGGATGCGCGCGGCGATCGTCGGGCGGCTGCAGCAACGGGCCGGGGGCTCCACCCGCGGCGCGTTCGCGACCCTTGCCACCCTCGAGCTCGGGCTCATGGGCGCGGCCACGGGGCTGGGGGTGGCGCTGTCGCGGTCGGTGCCGCCGCTGCCGCAGGAGACCGCCGCGGACCTTGTCGTCGCCGTGACCGGCTACCCGGCCCCGGCGGTGCCGCCGCAGGGCCTGCTGTGGCTGACGACCTGGCGCGTCGACTGGCTGTGGCTCGCCGTCGCGATCCTCGCGATGGGCCTCTATCTCGCCGGGGTCGTGCGGCTGCATCGCCGCGGCGACGCGTGGTCGCCGCTGCGCACGACCGCGTGGCTGCTCGGCTGGCTGCTCTTCGTGTGGACGACCAACGGGGCCCCGGCGGTCTACGGTCGGCTGCTCTTCTCGGCGCACATGCTCATGCACATGTCGCTGGCGATGGCGGTGCCGGTCATCCTGTGCCTGGCGGCGCCGCTGACCCTCGCGGCCCGCGCGCTGCCCGCGCGACGCGACAAGACCCTCGGGCCGCGCGAGATCATGCTCGCGACGGCGCACTCGCGCTGGATGAACTTCTGGGCCAACCCGATCATCGCGAGCATCAACTTCGCCGGCTCGCTCTACATCTTCTATTTCACGCCGCTCTTCGAGCTGGCGCTGCGCACGCACACCGGCATGATGCTCATGGTCGTGCACTTCATGCTGGCGGGCTACGTCTTCGGGTGGAGCCTCGTCGGCGCCGACCCCGGCCCGAGCCGCTGGCCGCCGTCGCTGCGGCTGCTGCTGCTCTTCGTCACGATGAGCTTCCACGCCTTCTTCGGGGTCGCCCTGCTCAGCACGACGAGCCTGCTCGCCGGCGGCTACTTCGGCCCGCTCACCCTGCCGTGGCCCGTCGACCGGCACGCCGACCAGGTCGCCGGGGGAGCGTTGACGTGGGGTTTCGGCGAGGGGCCGATGCTGCTGCTGGCGATCGCCGTCGCCGTGGTGTGGATGCGCAGCGACGAGCACGAGGCCGCCCGCCGCGACCGTCAGGCGGTGCGCGACCACGATGCCGAGCTGGAGGCCTACAACGCCGAGCTCGCGCGCCGCGCCGAGTACTACCGCGAGCGCCGCGCCCGCGACACCCGCTGAGGATTTCTCAGAGTCGCGTGGGCGCCGGGCGTGCTCGGTCGTCCCCGCCGGGCTTTCGCACCCCCCTTCTGGGCCCGGCGGCGCGGGCTTCTGGGCGGGTGACCAGGGAGGGGTTCCACCCCGATCGATGCCTGGTATCCCGAGCACTTGATTCGTGGGCTGACCTGCGCATCTGTGCTGACCGACCGGTGTGTGGGAGGGGGTGGGCAGGCGCCCGTGGACGTGTCATCCTGGCCGAAACATGCCCTCATTCGCCCGCACCCAGCAGGGTCGGGCGAGCGGCCCTCGACAAGGGAGACTGCGGTGACCGCCAAGCCCACGTTGTGGATGCGCCACGAGACCCGCGCCGGTGAGGGGCGCGCCCCCATCAGCCCGGACGACGCCCGCGCCCTCGTCGCCCAGGGATTCCGGCTCGTCGTCGAGGAGTCGCCGAGCCGAGTCTTCCCCACCGCCGACTACGAGGCGGTCGGCTGCCTCGTCGCGCCCGCCGACAGCTGGCCTGACGCACCCGAGGGCGCCATCGTGCTCGGCCTCAAGGAGCTTGCCGCCGCCGACGTGCCGCTGCGCGACCACATCTTCTTCGGCAACGCGTTCAAGGGCGAGAAGGGCGCGGAGCGGCTGCTGCGTCGATTCAGCGACGGGGGCGGCACCCTCTACGACCTCGAATACCTCGTCGACGAGACGGGGCATCGCGTGGCGACCTTCACCTACTGGGCGGGGTATGTCGGGGCAGCCCTCGCCGTGCTCACCGCCCGTGGCGAGCTGCCGCGGCTGCTGGCGCCGATGACCAAGCCCGTGCTCGACGACATGCTCGCCGCCGGGGCGGCCGGCCCGCGCCGGACCGCGCTCGTGGTCGGGGCCCTCGGTCGCGGTGGCACGGGGGCCGTCGAGGCGCTGCGCGTCGCCGGCATCGAGCCCACCCAGTGGGACCGCGACGAGACGCGCGAGCTCGACACGGCGGCGCTCCTCGACCACGACATCCTCGTCAACACCGTGCGCGTCAGCGGGCCGATCACACCGCTACTCACGACCGACGACCTCGACGCCCCCGACCGCCGGCTGGGCGTCATCTGCGACGTCTCGTGCCCGGCGAACCGCGAGCGCAGCGTGTTGCCGATCTATCACGAGCCGACGACCTGGCGGTCTCCGGTGCTCGAGCTGCGCGGCGGGAGCCGACCGGTCAAGCTCATCGCGATCGACAACCTCGCGCGGCTGCTGCCGCTGGAGTCCTCGCTCGCCTACTCCCACGACCTCCTGCCGATCCTCGCGACCCTGCCGGACGGGCCGGTGTGGCGGCGAGCTCGCCAGGTCTTCCACGAGCACGTGCCGTCACTGGTCGCCTGCTGACGACCACCGCACCGACGCCGGCATCGACACCGATACCGACACTGCGACTACCGACACTGCGACTCCGACCCGGCGGGGCGGCCTCGGCCGAGGCCGCCCCGCCGGCGTCGGTCCGGGCGTGGGGCTCAGATCCCCAGCTCGGGCGACGGCATGGGTCCCCATGCCTGCGCGAGCAGTTCGTAGGAGCGGCGCCGCAGCGCCGGGTCCCACGTGTAGGTCGTCGTGATGAGCTCGTCGACTCCGTAGGCGGCGACGAAGGACTCCAGCGCCGCCACGACCTCGCTCGGCGTGCCCACCGCGCGCACGGCCTGCAGCTGGTCGATGAGGCCCGAGACCCGCGGGTCGAGCCCCTCGAGCAGGCGCTCGTCCGGCGGCAGCAGCGGGCCGGCGTGGCCGGTGCGGATCTGGGCGCCCATGGCGATCGACGTCGTGCGCAGCAGTGCGGCCTCCTCGGTCGTCGGCGCGGCGATGACGTTGACGCCCGCCATTACGTAGGGCCGATCGACCTGCGCTGTCGGCGCGCTCGCGTCGAAGTTGGCGCGGTAGTAGTCCAGCGCCTGGCCCAGCTGCTCGGGTGCGAAGTGGCTCGCGAACGAGAACGGCAGCCCGAGCGCCGCGGCGACGCTCGCACCGCCGAGCGACGAGCCGAGCATCCACAGCGGCACGCGGGTGCCCTCTCCGGGGAGCGCGCGCACCCGCAGGTCGGGGGCGTCCTCGCGCGGGCCGAGCCAGGCCGACAGGTCGGCGACGTCCTGGGCGAAGGAGTCGAGCTGCCCGGTGCTGCGCCGCAGCGCGGCGGCCGTCACGGGGTCGGTGCCGGGGGCGCGTCCGAGCCCGAGGTCGATCCGCGGCCCGTAGAGGGTGGCGAGCGTGCCGTAATACTCCGCGACCATGAGCGGGGCGTGGTTCGGCAGCATGACCCCGCCGGAGCCGACGCGGATGCGGGAGGTCGCCGACGCGACGTGGGCGAGCAGCACGGCCGTCGCCGAGCTGGCGAACGTGCGGCTGCCGTGGTGCTCGGCCATCCAGAACCGGGCGTAGCCGAGATCGTCGGCCAGCTGCGCCAGCCGGGTGGAGTCGCGCAGCGCCTGGGCCGCGTCACCGCCCTGCGAGACGGGGGCCAGGTCGAGGATCGAGAGCGGGACTCGGCGGGCTGCTCCCGTCGCGGGCGTGCTGGGCGTCATATCGACGGTAACCGCCGATCCGCCGCGGCTATGCCCGCAGCTGTGCTGCGGAGCGTGTGCCGTCCCGCGGGTCCAGCGGGGTCCAAGGCAACGAGTCCACGCGGATTCCAAAGGGATTCGCCTACAGGGCCGATGCGGGCGTGCCGATAGGAGCACGTCTGTGTCCACAACCTGGCCTGTTGTCGCACCTGGGAGGTGTCATGTCCGTCGGACTGGGGGTCTTCCTCGTCGCGCTCGGCGCAATCCTGAGCTTCGCCGTCTCCGATCGGCTCGCCGGCGTCAACCTCGTCATGGTCGGCTACATCTGCATGGCGGCCGGCGTCGTCACCGTCATCCTCTCGTTCGTCATCGCTGGGCAGCGCCGCCGCACCGACACCACCGTCGTCGAGCGCCGCGACTACCAGGCCCCGCCGCCGCCGAACGACCCCTACGGCCGCCCCTGACGCGTCGAGGCCGTCGCACCCGAGTCGCGCTGCCGCAGGGCGGCGGCCTCTGTCGCCGGGTGGCGGCGCAGAGGTGGCGGCGCCGCTGTGACAGCATGCGGGGATGACCAGCTCCGGGGCATCGAGTCGTGCCGCCGGATCGTCCTACCCCGCCGTCTATCTCGCCGGGCTCCACCTGGAGGGCCGGAGCGTCGTGCTCGTCGGGGGCGGGCGGGTCGTCGCCCGCCGGCTGGAGACGCTGCTCGCCGCGGGGGCGCTCGTGCGGGTGATCGCCCCGTGGGTCGACCCGCGAGTCGGTGTCGCGGCCCAGGCCGGACGGATCACGTGGGAGGCCCGGCGCTACGCGCCCGGGGACCTCGCCGCCTGCTGGTACGCCATGGCCTGCACCGACGACCCGCTCGTCAACGCGCAGGTCGTCGCCGAGGCCGAGTCGCGCCGCCTCTTCTGCGTGCGGGCCGACGCCGGCGGGCTCGGTCAGGCCGTCACGCCGGCGAGCGGCCGCTGCGATCACGTGCAGTTCGCCCTGACGACCGGTGGGGACTACCGCCTCTCGCGGCGGCTGCGCGACGAGCTGGCGGCGCGGCTGCGGCAGGTGCTCGACGCGACCGGCAGCGGCGCCGGTGCGCGCGGCGACCGATCCGTGGACAGGGGCCGGGCCGCCGATTAGTCGCCATATAAGGTGTCGTCATGGTCATCACAACCGGGGATTATGCGAGGGTGGGCGCTCAGCCCGCGAAGGCCGCTGGCCGACCCCAGCGCCGCGGGGCCGGTCGCCCGGCCCGGCCGGAAGGCCAGTGGGCGCTCGGTCAGACGGAGCCGCTGAACCACAACGAAGAGTTCAAGCGCGACGACAACCCGCTCAACGTGCGCGCGCGCATCCTCGACACCTACGCGATCGAGGGCTTCGACTCGATCCCGAGTGACGACCTCCGAGGGCGTTTCCGCTGGATGGGCCTCTACACGCAGCGCAAGCCGGGCATCGAGGGCGGGCGCACCGCGCAGCTGGAGCCCGAGGAGCTCGAGGACAGCCACTTCATGATGCGCGTGCGCATCGACGGCGGCGCCCTCAACCTCGCGCAGCTGGAGACGATCGCCGACCTGTCGACGCGCTATGCGCGCGACACCGCCGACATCACCGACCGGCACAACATCCAGTTCCACTGGGTGCGCATCGAGGACGTCCCGACGATCTGGGAGCGCCTCGCGGCGGTCGGTCTCGACACGACCGAGGCGTGTGGCGACTGCCCGCGCGTCATGCTCGGCTCGCCGGTCGCCGGCATCGCCAAGGGCGACCTCATCGACCCGACGCCCGCGCTCGCGGAGATCAAGCGTCGCTACATCGGCGACCCGTCGTTCGCGAACCTGCCGCGCAAATACAAGACGAGCGTCGCGTGGAACTGGGACGCGATCCCCGAGATCAACGACGTCTCGTTCGTCGGCGTCGTCCACCCCGAGCACGGGCCCGGCTTCGACCTGCTCGTCGGCGGGGGGCTCTCGACGAGCGCCTTCCTCGCGCCGCGGCTGGGTGCCTGGGTGCCGCTGGAGGAGGTGCCGGAGGTCTGGGTCGCGGTGACGTCGTTCTTCCGCGACTACGGCTACCGTCGCCTGCGCAACCGCGCGCGGCTGAAGTACCTGGTCAACGACCTGGGCGCGGAGAAGGTCCGCGAGATCCTCGAGCGCGAATACCTCAAGCGGCCCTTCCTCGACGGCCCGGCGTCCCAGCCGCCGGACGTGCCCGTCGACTACGTCGGCGTCAACGAGCAGCAGGACGGCAAGCGTTTCGTCGGGTTCACGCCCGTCGGCGGCCGCGTCAGCGGCACGATCCTGCAGGCCGTCGCCGACGCGGCCCGAGCCGCTGGGTCGGACCGAGTGCGGCTCACCCCCCTGCAGAAGCTCCTCGTGCTCGACGTCGAGCCCGACAAGGTCGACCAGCTCATCGAGGACGTCGAGCGCACCGGTCTGCGGGCGCGCGCCTCGACGTGGCGTCGCGGCACGCTGGCCTGCACCGGGCTGGAATTCTGCAAGCTCGCGATCGTCGACACCAAGGGCCGCGCGGCGAGCCTCGTCGACGATCTCGAGCAGCGCCTCGACGGGCTCGCGCTCGACCGGCCGGTGAGCATCGGCATCAACGGTTGCCCCAACAGCTGCGCGCGCATCCAGACCACCGACATCGGCCTCAAGGGCCAGATCGTCACCGACGACGACGGCAACCAGGTCGAGGGTTTCCAGGTGCACCTCGGCGGCGGCCTCGGCGCCGACTCCGGCCTCGGCCGCAAGCTGCGCGGCCACAAGGTGACCTCCGCCGGGCTCGGCGACTACGTCGAGCGGGTCGTGCGCAACTACGCCGCGGGCAAGGCCGAGGGCGAGCGCTTCGCCCAGTGGGCGCAGCGGGCCCCGGAGGAGCAGCTCGTATGACGCGCCTCGCCACCGACGTCACTGCACAGGACAGTGTGCGTGAGCCGGGGAGCCTTCCCACGCCGTTCGCCCCGCGCTCCCCGGAGGGCCTGCGGGAGATCGTCGCCCGGGGGCGCGCCGAGCTGGGCATCACCGACGACCACGACGCCGACGCGCGCGACGTCATCGCCTGGGCGGCGCGCACCTTCGGGCCGCGCTGGGCGCTGACCTCCTCGATGCA
Source organism: Kineosphaera sp. (assembly GCA_039812485.1). GTDB lineage: Bacteria > Actinomycetota > Actinomycetes > Actinomycetales > Dermatophilaceae > Kineosphaera. Next base: position 28,807 of record JBDIAP010000002.1, on the reverse strand, counting down.
GGACACGGTGCTCGCGCACCTCGTGGCGAGCGTGGCGCCGGGCACCGACGTGCTCTTCCTCGAGACCGGCTACCACTTCGCCGAGACCCTCGCGACGCGCGACGCCGTGCGCGAGCGGTATGCCGTCAACGTCGTCGACCTGCGCTCCGACCTGTCGACGCAGGAGCAGGACGAGACCTACGGCGCGGACCTCTTCGGCTCCAACCCCGACCTGTGCTGCTTCCTGCGCAAGGAGGTGCCGCTGGACGAGGCCATGGAGTTCTACGAGGCCTGGGCCACCGGCGTGCGTCGCGCGGAGGCGATCACGCGGCGCACGACGACGCAGATCATGTATGACGGGCGCCGCCAGCGCGTGAAGATCGCGCCCCTGGCGGCCTGGACCGACGAGGAGGTCGAGGCCTACGCGCAGGAGCACGACATCGTGCGCAACGCGCTGCTCGACCAGGGCTACCCCTCGATCGGTTGCGCCCCGTGCACGCGCAAGGTGCTCCCGGGCGAAGACCCCCGCGCCGGCCGCTGGGCGGGCACCACCAAGACCGAATGCGGGATCAACGTATGAGTCATCCACGTCTGAGTCATCCAGGCATGGGTCATCAACGTATGAGTCATCCACGTCTGACCGGGATCAGATCAACGGATGACCGGGATCAACGCGTGAACGAGACCCCCACAGACGAACGGGATCAGATGAACGGGATCAACGGATGAATCCGTCCGACACCCAGACCCTCGACGCGGCGCAGGCGCCTGGCGGCGCGGCCCCACGCGCCGCGACCGGCGCGCCCGGCGTCACCGTGTGGCTCACCGGACTGTCCGGCTCCGGCAAGTCGACGATCGCGTTCGCGGTCGCCGACCGGCTGCGCGCCCGGGGCCGGGCCGCCGAGGTGCTCGACGGCGACGAGCTGCGCGACGCCCTGTCGCCAGGCCTCGGCTTCACCCGGGCCGACCGCGACGCCCACGTCGGCCGCGTCGGCTACCTGGCCAGGCTGCTCGCCCGGCACGGCGTCGTCGCGCTGGTGCCGGTCATCGCCCCCTACGCGCAGACCCGCGAGGCGATTCGCGCGGCCCACGCCGCCGACGGCACCGCCTACGTGTTGGTGCATGTCGCGACGCCCGTGCAGGAGTGCGCGCGCCGCGACGTCAAGGGTCTCTACGCCAAGCACGCGGCGGGTCAGATCGCCTCGCTGACGGGGGTCGACGACCCCTACGAGGAGCCCGCCGACCCCGACCTGCGGTTCGACACGACGGACGCCGAGGTGTCCGCCGAGGTCGACGCCGTGCTCGACCTGCTCGACCAGAGAGGACTGTTGTGACCGCAACGACCGACTCCCGGCCCGCCGCGGTGGCCGCTGCGACCGAGGCGTCGCCCGACTCCAGCGCCACGGCGCCGGGCGTGGCGCTCGACGCTTCGCTGCGGGCCCTGGAGTCCGAGGCCATCCAGATCATCCGCGAGGTCGTCGCCGAGTTCGACCGGCCGGCGCTGCTCTTCAGCGGCGGCAAGGACTCGGCGGTGCTGCTGCACCTGGCCCGCAAGGCGACCGCGCCCGCCCCGCTGCCGATCACGCTCGTGCACGTCGACACCGGGCACAACCTGCCCGAGGTGCTGGAGTTCCGCGACCGGATCGTCGCCGAGCAGGGGCTCAACCTCGTCGTCGCGAAGGTCGAGGACTGGATCGCCGACGGCCGGGTCGTCGAGCGCGCCGACGGCACCCGCAACCCCCTGCAGACCGTGCCGCTGCTCGACACGATCAACGAGGGCCGCTTCGACGCGGTGCTCGGCGGCGCCCGCCGCGACGAGGACCGCGCCCGCGCCAAGGAGCGCATCTTCTCGATCCGCGACGCCTTCGGCGGCTGGGACCCGCGGGCACAGCGCCCGGAGCTGTGGACCGTCTACAACGGACGGCATGCGCCGGGGGAGCACACCCGCGTGTTCCCGCTCAGCAACTTCACCGAGCTCGACATCTGGCGTTACATCGCGGCCGAGAACGTCGAGCTCCCCTCGATCTACTACGCCCACGAGCGCGACGTGTGGCAGCGCGACGGCATGTGGCTCACTCCCGGCCCGTGGGGCGGCCCGCGCGAGGGCGAGACGCTGCAGACGCGCACGGTGCGCTACCGCACGGTGGGCGACGGATCGCTGACCGGCGCGGTCGACTCGGAGGCCACGACGGTGGCCGAGGTCATCGCCGAGATCTCGGTGACCCGCCTCACCGAGCGCGGCGCGACCCGGGGCGACGACCGCATCTCCGATGCCGCGATGGAAGACCGCAAGCGAGAGGGCTACTTCTGATGACGACGACGCTGGACACCGACGCGCACGCCGCCGAGATCGCTCAGGGCTCGGAGCTCGCGGAGCAGGTGCTGACCGCCCAGCGCGCCGAGCTGCGCCTGGTCATCGCCGGCTCCGTCGACGACGGCAAGTCCACCCTCGTGGGCCGGCTGCTCTACGACACCAAGTCGATCCTCGCCGACCAGTACGACGCGGTCGCCGCCGCGAGCCGCCGCCGCGGCTCCGACGTCGTCGACCTCGCGCTGCTCACCGACGGCCTGCGCGCCGAGCGGGAGCAGGGCATCACGATCGACGTGGCCTACCGCTACTTCTCGACGCCGCGGCGCAGCTTCGTGCTCGCCGACACCCCCGGCCACACGCAATACACGCGCAACACGGTGACCGGCGCGTCGACCGCGCAGGCCGCGGTCGTGCTCGTCGACGTCCGCAACGGCGTCTCCGTGCAGACCCGCCGCCACCTCGCGGTCATGGCGCTGCTGCGGGTGCCGCACGTGCTCGTCGCGGTCAACAAGATGGACGCGGTCGACTGGGACCAGGCCCGCTTCGACGACGTCGCCCGCGACGTGCGCGCGGTCGCCGACAAGCTGGGCGCCAAGCGGCTGCAGGTCGTGCCCGTCAGCGCGCTCACCGGCCAGAACGTCGCGGCGCACGACTCCTCGGACGAGGCCAGCGCCTGGTATGACGGCCCGAGCCTGTTGGAGATCCTCGAGGGTCTGGACGAGTCGGTCGCGGCGCGCAGCGCCGACTTCCGGCTGCCCGTGCAGCTCGTCATCCGGCCGCGCACGGCCGAGCACCCCGACTACCGCGGGCTCGCGGGTCGGGTCGCCTCCGGCACGGTGCGGGTCGGCGATCGGGTCGTGGCCCTCCCGGGCGAGCTCAGCTCGGTCGTCACCGGCATCGACACGCCCTCGGGCCCGGTGACCGAGGCCGTCGCGGGCGACTCGGTGACGATCCTGCTGGAGGACGAGCTCGACGTGGGCCGCGGCCAGGTGCTCGCGCACCCCGGCCAGGAGCCGGTCATCACCTCCGAGCTCGTCGGCGTCGTCTGCTGGCTCGCCGAGCGGGCGTCGGCCCCCGGGCAGCGGGTGCTCGTCAAGTCGGGCACGAAGGCGGTGCGCGGCCTCCTGACCAGCGTCGGCGCGCACTGGGACGTCGACGCCCAGGAGTGGATCGAGACCGGCACTCAGGCCGAGCTCAACGACATCGCGCGGGTGCACGTGCGGCTCGCCGAGCCGGTCGCGGTCGACGACTACTTCGACAACCGCGGCACCGGCGGCTTCCTCGTCATCGACCCGGCGAGCGGCGCGACGCTGGCCGCCGGCATGGTCGGGGACCCGTTGACTCGGGCCTTCGACCCGAGCATCTGAGCGGCATGCCTCTGGGCGTCGGGGAGCCCGGCGTGCCCGTCAGCGGCGGGCATCGCAGTGGCGTGCGTCCCGGTGCAATGCACCGCAGCGGCGTGGAGCCCGGGACGAGCGTCGTGCTCGTGGGCCACGGCAGCCGAGACCCGCGGTCGGCGCAGGCCCTGCACGCGCTCACCGAGCGCGTCGGGGCCGAGCTGGCCGGGGTCGCGACGGTGGAGCTGGCCTTCCTCGAGCTCAACGAGCCGTCGTTGGAGCATGTGCTCGCGCGCGCCCGGGGTCGGGTGCGGCTCGTGCCGCTGCTGCTGACCTCGGCCTTTCACGCCCGCGACGACCTGCCCGGGCGGGCGCGGGCAGCGCTGCGCGGGCGGCGCGACCTCGACGTCAGCATCGCGGACGTGCTCGGTCCGCACCCGATGCTCGATGCCGCCGTGGCCGGCCGCGTGCGGCCACTGCTCGGTGCGGGCGCCGAGCGCGCCGCCACCGTGGCCGAACTCGCGCGTCTCGGGGGAGGCGCCGAGCCGCGCGGCGCGCAGTGCGCTGCGGGCCACGATGGCGTCCTGCTGCTCGGCGTCGGCTCGTCACACGACGCCGCCAACGCCGAGGTCGACGAGGTCGCGGAGCGGGTCGGTCGTGCCCTGGAGGTGCCGGCCCGGGCCGCCTTCGTGACCCGTGGACGCACCCTGCACGACGCGCTGAGCGAGCTGACCCAGCGGGGGGCCGCCTCGCCCGCGGTCGTCCCCTGGTTCCTGGCGCCCGGGCGGCTGCTCGATGCCGGGCTGGAAAGCGCGCGATCCCTCGGACTGCACGCGACGGCTGCGACCCTCTCCGACTCACTCACCGGGCTCGTCATGCTCCGGGCTCTGCAGGCGACGGAACCGGTCCTCGCGGCCTGACCGAGGACCGGTTGTCCACAGCCTGTGGACAACCGCCGTCGCCGGGGCCGCCGGACGGGCAGCCTGGGGTGATGAGCTTTCACGACCTCCCCCCGGGCTGGGCCGAGCGGCCCGTCACCGACGCCGACATCTTCGAGGACGCCGTCGACCTCTTCGCGTGCCAGAGCAGCCGCGAGCAGGGCTGCCTCTATCTGCTCTTGTGCGACGGGCGCGGCCGGGTCGTGCAACCCATCGCGATCGACGACTGGGGCTACGACACCCACGGTCTGGAGCAGCGCCGCGTGCTCGATCGATTCGTGGGGCACCTCGCCGAGTTCCACGTCGCGCACATGGTCGTCGTCATCGCGCGCCCCGGCCCGCTGCGCGCCACGGGCAACGACCACCAGACCCGCGACGCCGTCGAGCACGTGCTCGCCGACCATGGCATCGGCCTGCTCGCCGTCGCCCTCGCAGCCCCGCTGGGCGTGCGCCGCTGGCGGCGTGACGTGCAGCGCCGCAGCGCCTGACGGGCGCTCGCGCGCGGTGACGCGGGCTCTACGAAGGGTCGGCCGCGACGGGGGACTTCTCGGAGGTCTTCTGGGGGGCCTTCTGGGGGGTCTGCTCGGGGGCCTTTCCCGAGGCGTTCCCCGAGGTGCCGGCGGACGGACCGGCCGAGGCGCCGGCTCCGGGCAGGCGGGGCCGCAGCCACCAGCGCAGCCGGGCCCGCAGCGACGTCCCGAGCGGCACGGCGAAGCGGCCCCGCACGTAGTCGGAGGCCTCCGCGACGTCGAACGCGCGCGTGGAGTTGCCGACCCGCACCCACAACTCGGCCGGCGCGCCCTTGCGGGGCCGCAGGTAGACGGGGTCGTGCGCGGCCGGGCACGTCACCCGGCACACGTGGCTGCCGTCGTCGAGCGCGGTGAAGTCGATGATCGGTCGCGCGGCGGCGGTCAGGCCGATCTGGGTCTGCAGCAGGTCGCGCAGCCACAGCTCGAAACGGTCGGCGTCGGGCTGGCGCAGCGTCGCGAAGTCCGGCCCCAGGCCGATCGGTCGGCCGTCGTCGTCGACGCCCAGCAGGAGGGTGCCGCCGGAGGAGTTGAGGAACGCGGCGACGGTCTTGGCGACGACCGCCTCCATACGCTCGTCGCGCTGGCCGGTGCGCGTGTTGACACGGGCCGACGACTTGAATTCCAGCCGCTCGGACTCGCCGGCGGCGATGACGTCGCGGATCGGCGGCAACGTGCGCTGCGCCTCGCGGGAGATGAGGAACGCCGACACGGCGGCCAGCAGCGCCGCGTTGACCCCGAAGGCGATGAGCAGCGCGACCGGCGACCAGGGGCGGACGCCGGGCACGACGAGCCCGGCCAGGGCCAGGCCGGTGCTGACCCCGACGACCGACACGACGGTCATCGTCGATCCCGTGACCAGCGCGCGGCGACGCGCGATCCGCCGGGCGCCCAGGCCCATGAGGAAGGCGACCAGCAGCATGAGCGGCTGCGTCGCGGCGAAGACGAAGACCAGGGAGCGGTCGGACACGAGGCCCCTTTCGTTGCGCCGCGGCTCCGAGCCGGCGACGCTCGGCGGAGATCTCGACTCTACGCGGCGCTCGGGCCGCCCCTTCGCCATCGGGGGCGCGTCGCACCGCCTGCAGGGGGCCTCGCACCCGCGGCGTAGCCTGCACGTATGTCGACGACGACCTCCGCAGACGCGGCCACGCCCGCGCCGACCGCTGCTCCGACGACCGCTGGCGCCTCGACCACCGCAGACTCGGCCCTGACGACTCCGACGCCCACCCCCGCCTACTCGGTGCGGGTGCGGGTGCGCATGATCAACCGGCCCGGCAGCCTCGGCCGCCTGGCTGTCGCGATCGGCGAGGTCGGCGCCAACATCACGGGGCTCGAAGGCTTCGTCGTCAAGACGTCGCACCTCACGGACGACCTCGTCATCTACTGCGGCAGCGAGGCCCACCAGCAGCAGGTGCGCGAGGCGATCGAGGCCCTCGACGGGGTCGAGCTGCTCGAGTGGCACGACCGCACGCACGTCATGCACGAGGGCGGCAAGATCGAGGTCGTCGGCACGTCGCCGCTGGTCGACATGGACGACCTCGCGATGGCCTACACACCCGGGGTGGCCCGCGTCTGCATGGAGATCGCGCGCAACGCCGACGTCTCGCACGACTACACGATCCGCAAGAACACGGTCGCGATCGTCTCCGACGGCACCGCGGTGCTCGGGCTCGGCGACATCGGCCCGCACGCGGCGATGCCGGTCATGGAGGGCAAGGCGATGCTCTTCAAGCACTTCGCCGGCGTCGACGCGTTCCCGATCTGTCTCGACACCAAGGACCCCGACGAGATCGTCTCGATCGTGCGGGCGCTGGCGCCGACGTTCGGCGGGGTCAACCTCGAGGACATCGCGGCCCCGGGGGCGTTCGACATCGAGGAGCGGCTCGTCGAGGCCCTCGACATCCCGGTCTTCCACGACGACCAGCACGGCACGGCGATCGTCACCGTCGCGGCCCTGCGCAACGCGCTGCGCCTCGTCGGCAAGCGGCACGAGGACGTCAAGGTCGTCGTCGCGGGGGTCGGCGCGGCCGGGGTCGCGGTGAGCAAGATGCTCATGGCGGCGGGAGTGCGCAACATCATCGGCGTCGACCGGCGCGGAGCCGTGCACACCGGGCGCGATGACCTCAACTCGAGCAAGCGGTGGTTCGCCGGCAACACCAACCCCGACCGGCTCGCGGGCACGATCACCGACGTCATCGCGGGTGCGGACGTCTTCGTCGGACTCGCCGGGCCCGACCTGCTGACCGTCGACGACGTGCGCTCGATGACCCCCGACCCGATCGTCTTCGCGATGGCCAACCCCAACCCCGAGATCCGCCCGGAGCTCATCGCCGACATCGCCGCCGTCATCGCCACCGGCCGCAGCGACTTCCCCAACCAGATCAACAACGTGCTCGCCTTCCCCGGCGTCTTCCGCGGGGCACTCGACGCCCGCGCGACGCGGATCACCGAGCGGATGAAGTCGGTCGCCGCAGAGGCCATCGCCGACGTCGTCGGCGAGGACGCCCGGCCCGACTACATCGTGCCGACGGTCTTCGACGAGCGCGTCGCGCCCGCCGTGGCCGCCGCCGTGGCGCACGCCGCGCGTGAGGAGGGCGTCTGCCGGGGGTGAGCCACCGCTCTACCGGTCGGGGGCTGGGGTTTGAGCCGAGGGCCGGTGCTGCGGCAATTGCCGTCGGCAAGAACCCCAGCCCTCGGCCAGCGTCGAGGCCGGCCCGCGCCCAGGGCCGGGCCTGCGCCCAGGCGTGGCCGGGTCAGCTGTGTGAGTCGGACCAGGCGGTGTAGCCGCCGAGCAGGTGGCGCACGTCGGTGCGACCCAGGGCCAGGAGGTGGTCGAGCACCTGCCCGGAGCGGGCGCCGGCGGCGCAGTGCAGGACGACGGGCCGGTCGTCGGGGAGCCGCACGCGGCCGGTGAGGATCTCGTCCTTGGGCACGAGCCGGGCACCATCGATGTGCCCGAGCTCCCACTCGACCGGTTCGCGCACGTCGACGAGGTCGAAGTCGGCCTCGCCGCGGGCCCGGGCCGCGAGCAGCGCGTCGAAGGCGGCGACGTCGATCTCACTGCCTGCGGGGCGCGCCGGCCCCGGGTCCGGAGCACACGCCACCGCGACCGCCTCCAGGCTCGTCACGGGCTCGCGGTGCGGATCGGGCCGGAGCGACAGCTCGTTCCAGGAGGCGTCGAGGGCGTCGTAGACGAGCAGGCGCCCCACGAGTGTGCGGCCGGTGCCGGTGATGAGCTTGACGGCCTCGGTGCCCATCGCCGCGCCGATCGCCGCGCACAGCACCCCGAAGACGCCGGCCTGCGCGCACGACGGCACGAGCGCCGGGTCGGGCGGGTCGGGGAAGAGGTCGCGGTAGACGGCGCCCCGCCCCGGCCAGAACACGCTGACCTGCCCGTCGAAGCGCAGGATGGACCCCCAGACGCACGGCGTGCCCAGGATCTCGCAGGCATCGGCGACGAGGTAGCGGGTCGCGAAGTTGTCGGCGCCGTCGAGCACGAGGTCGTAGCCGGCGATGACGTCGAGGGCGTTGTCGACGGTGAGGCGTTCGCGGTGGGTGATGACGCGGATCGCCGGGTCGAGGCGCGCGATCGCGTCGCGGGCGGAGTCGACCTTCGGGCGGCCGAGGTCGGCGACGCCGTGGACGACCTGGCGGTGCAGGTTCGACTCCTCGACGACGTCGTCGTCGATGACGCCGATGGTGCCGACGCCCGCGGCGGCGAGGTAGAGCAGCGCGGGTGACCCCAGCCCACCGGCGCCGATGATGAGGACTTTCGCGGCGAGCAGCCGGCGCTGACCGTCGACCCCGATGCCGGGCAGGATCGCGTGTCGTGCGTAGCGGCGGGCCTGCGCGGGGGTCAGCGGCGGGCCCGGCTCGACGAGCGGGGGCAGGGTCGCACTCACAGGTCCGGCCGCCCCTGAGTGGGGGAGGAGGCGAGCGCGTGCCGCCGCCTCGGGATGCGCCCGGCGTGTCGGGCGAGGAAGCCTGCGGCGACGGCGTGTCGGAACGCCGCCCCCATCCGGGCCGGGTCGTGGGCTCGGGTCACGGCGGTCGCGAGCAACACGGCGTCGCAACCCAACTCCATCGCCAGCGCCGCGTCGGAGGCGGTGCCGATGCCGGCGTCGAGCACGACCGGCACGCTCGCGCGCGACACGATGAGCTCGATGTTGTGCGGGTTGAGGATGCCCAGGCCGGTGCCGATCGGCGCGCCGAGCGGCATGACGGCGGCGCATCCCAGCTCCTCCAGGCGCAGGGCGGTCACCGGGTCGTCGTTGGTGTAGGCGAACACGGTGAAGCCCTTGGCGACGAGGTGTTCGGCGGCGTCCAGCAGCTCGGGGGCGTCGGGCAGCAGCGTCGTCTCGTCGGCGATGACCTCGAGCTTGATCCAGTCGGTCTCCAGGGCCTCGCGCGCGAGCTCGGCGGTGAGCACCGCCTCGCGCGCGGTGAAACAGCCCGCGGTGTTGGGCAGGATGCGGATGCCCCGGTCGGAGAGCAGCTCGAAGAGGGAGCCGGCCTGATCGGGGGAGTAGCGCCGCATCGCGACCGTCGTCAGCTGCGTGCGCGACGCCTCGAGTGCCGCGCCGAGCGCCTCGAGGCTGGGGATGCCGCCGGTGCCGAGGATGAGCCGTGACGTCAGCGTCACGCCGTCGATGACGAGGGGGGCCGGCGCCGGGTCGGTCGAGGTCGGCTCGGCGCCGGCGCTGTCGGGGTTAGCCGCGAGGGTGTCGGTCACGTCAGCCTCCCTGCACCGCGGTGACGACCTCGACGCGCTGCGATGCACACAAGAGTGTGTCGTTCCAGGCGGTGCGGGGCACGAGCTGACCGTCGACGGCCAGCGCGATGCCCAGGCCCGCGCCGGTGGTCGGGCGCCCGTTGGCGCCGATCTCGCGGCCGGTCAACTCCTGCACGAGCGCGCGACACGTCGTGCCGGCGGGCAGCGTGCGCGGCTCGTCGTTGACGATGAGCGTGAACTCGGTGTTCACAGACTGGCTGGTCACGGACTGGCTGGTCACAGACTCGGTGTCCACGGCGACTCCTTTCAGAACGATTCCTTGACGAGGGTCGGGCCGCGGCGTGGCCGGGCGGCCGGCTCGCGCGCTGCCGCGAACCGCAGCGGGTCGAACGGCGCGAGGTCCTCGACCGGCGCCTCCGGCACGAGCCCGAGCAGGTAGGCGACCGTGTCGGCGACCGCCGGAGCCAGCAGGATGCCGTTGCGGAACGTGCCGGTCGCCGTGAGAAGTCCCGGCGCCGGCGACCCCAGCAGCGGTGCGTTGTCGGGCGTGCCGGGCCGAGCCCGCGCCACCGACTCCAGCAGCGCGAACTCGGCGAGCGCGGGCACGAGCCGGATGGCGTCGCGCAGCAGGTCGTGGACGCCGCCCACGCTGACTCGGGGGTTGCCGTCTTCGCGCGACGTCGCGCCGAGCACGAGCGAGCCGTCCGCCCGCGGCACGAGATAGACGGGGCGCCCCCCGACGAGGCCGCGCACCGTGCCCGTGACCAGGCCGCGCAGGCTGTCCGGCGCGTCGACTCGCAGCACGTCGCCGTAGACGGGTCGCAGCGCCCGGCTCAGGTCGACGCCGAGGGTGTCGAGGCCCGCGACGTCGTGGGCACCGACCGCGTTGGCGAGCACCACCGCGTCGGCGTCGAGCTGCCTACCGTCGAGGAGGCGGACACCGCGCGCCGTCCCACCGCTGCTGACCACCGCGGCGACGGGCTCGGCCACGAGGTGGACGCCGGCGCCGGGCAGCGCCTCCAGCAGCGCCGCGGCGAGGCGCCGCGGGTCGACCTGGTGGTCGCCGTCGGCGAGGAACGCGCACGAGAGCCCCGGGCCGAGCAGCGGCTCGAGGCGCCGGGCGTCGCGGGTGCCGACGACGCGTGACGGGAGCCCGAGCGAGACGCTCAGCTCGTGCAGGTCGGTGAGGGTGCCGCGGTCGGCGGCGTCGGCGCCGACGACGAGGGTGCGGGTCGCCAGATAGCCGACGTCCGCGCGGGTCCGGCCCAGTGCACCCGAGACCTCGTCGACGAACCCCGGATAGCGCGCGTTGGAGGCCAGGCAGAGTCGCCCGAGCGCTTCCTCCTGGTAGTAGGTCTCGGCGACCGGCGCGAGCATGCCGGCCGCCGCGTGGGTAGCGCCCGAGGCCGGCGCGGGGTCGACGACCGTGACCTGTGCCCCGCACTGCCGTGCGCGCCAGGCGACGGCGAGCCCGACGAGTCCCGCTCCGACGACGATGACGTGCATCCGTCCTCCCTTCGCCGGCATGACCCGGACAGGTTCGAGCGGTCGGCGCCCGCCGGGCGCCCTCTCAGCCACCGGGGCGGTCGCAGCGACCGCGCGTCGTGGCTCCCGCGGAGTGCCCCCACCGTAACGCGCTCACCTGCGCCCGGCAGATCGCCCCGGCAGATCGTCCCGGTTGGTCTCGGTGTGGTCGCAGGGTCGGCCTCGGCGGCTGCCACGGTGAGCCGGGCGACGCGGGCCTACGGTGTTCCGGTGAGCACACCGCATCCGCAGCCCCTCGAGACGCCGGCCGACGGCGCGCGCCGCGGGGCCGGCGCCCGCCTGGCCTCCGCACGCCTCTACCTGTGCACCGACGCGCGCGAGGCGCAGGGCGACTTCGACGACTTCGTGGCGGCCGCCTACGCCGGCGGCGTCGACATCGTGCAGCTGCGTGACAAGACGCTGGAGGCCGCGCGCGAGCTCGAGCTGCTGGAGATCCTCGCGCGCCGGGCCGGGGAGGCGGGGGCGCTGTTCAGCGTCAACGACCGCGCCGACGTCGCGCAGCTGGCCGGCGCCGACGTGCTGCACGTGGGTCAGGGCGACCTGCCGCCGGTGGCCGCGCGCCGGGTCGCGCCTCATGCCCTGCTGGGCCGCTCCACCCACGACGCCCGGCAGCTGGACGCCGCGCGCGACGACGCCGACGTCGACTACTTCTGCACCGGCCCCCTGTGGGCCACCCCGACGAAGCCCGGACGCCCGGGCGTCGGCCTCGACATCGTGCGCGCCGCCGCTCGGGGGCCGCAGCCCAAGCCGTGGTTCGCGATCGGCGGCATCGACGAGTCCACGCTCGGCGACGTGCTCGACGCCGGCGCCACCCGCATCGTCGTCGTGCGGGCGATCACCGGCGCGGACGATCCGGAGACCGCCGCGCGCCGGCTGCGGGACCGGTTGCCGGGATGAGCTCGTCCCGCGATCTGGACACTGGTTTTCGCCGCTGTGTCCGCCCCGCAAGACTTGCCCGGAAGCCGGCGCCCTCGGGGGGCGCCGGCCTTCTCGTGCCCGAGCGGCGCACGAGGGGCTCCGTGCGACTCAGAACGCGTCTTCGGGCAGGTCCATGAGCGCGTTGTCGGTGTGCGTCGCGACGTCTCGTTCGCCCGCGAGCAGCGGCAGCACCGTGCGGGCGAAGAATCGCGCCGCCGCCACCTTGCCCGTGTAGAAGGCCCGGTCGCCCTCGGAGAGCCCCTCGCGCCCCAGCGCGTCGAGCGCCACGACGGCCTGCCGCAGCAGCAGCCACCCGACCATGACGTCGCCCGCGGCCATGAGCAGCCGCGTCGTGTTCAGCCCGATCTTGTAGAGGTTGCGCGGGTCGTTGTCCTCGCCGGTGCGCGGGTCCGACTTCATGAGCTCGCCGACCATGAAGCCGAGGATCGCCTGCACGTCTTCGCCGGCGCGGCCGAGCAGCTTGCGCTCGGTGGCCAGCGGGTCGCCGTCGCCCCCGCCGGTGACGAAGGCCTGGATCTGCTCGGCGATGTGCCCCAGCGCGCCGCCCTTGTCGCGGATGATCTTGCGGAAGAAGAAGTCCATGCCCTGGATCGCGGTCGTGCCCTCATAGAGGGTGTCGATCTTGGCGTCGCGCACGTACTGCTCGACGGGATAGTCCTGCAGGAAGCCCGACCCGCCATAGGTCTGCAGCGACTCGGTGCCGAGCAGCACCCACGCGCGCTCGGAGCCGACGGCCTTGACGACGGGCAGCAGCAGGTCGTTGACGCGGGCGGCCATGTCGACCTCGGCGTCGACCTCCTCGGGCGTGCCGGAGGTCGTGCCGTGCGCCTCGAGCTCGTGCCGGGCGACCGTGTCCTGCAGGGTCGCGGTGTAGAGCACGAGTGCGCGCAGCCCCTCGGCATACGCCTTCTGGAGTATGAGCGAGCGGCGCACGTCGGGGTGGTGGGTGATCGTCACGCGCGGGGCCGACTTGTCGGCCATCTGTGTCATGTCGGCGCCCTGCACGCGTTCCTTGGCGTAGGCGAGCGCGTTGAGGTAGCCCGAGGAGAGCGTCGCGATCGCCTTGGTGCCGACCATCATGCGGGCGTATTCGATGACGCGGAACATCTGCGCGATGCCGTCGTGCACGTCGCCGACGAGAGTGCCGACCGCGGGCTCCTTCTCGCCGAAACGCACTTCGCACGTCGTGCTGACCTTGAGACCCATCTTGTGCTCGACGTTCGTGACATAGACGCCGTTGCGCTCGCCGAGCTCCCCGGTCTCGACGTCGAGGTGATACTTGGGCACGCAGAAGAGCGAGAGCCCCTTGGTGCCGCCGCCGGCGCCCTCGGGGCGGGCGAGCACGAGATGGATGATGTTGTCGGACAGGTCGTGCTCGGCCGACGTGATGAAGCGCTTGACGCCGGTGATGTTCCACGTGCCGTCGGCGTTCTGGGTGGCCTTGGCCCGGCCGGCGCCGACGTCGGAGCCCGCGTCGGGCTCGGTGAGCACCATCGTCGAGCCCCACTGCTTCTCGACCATGTGCGCGGCGATCTTCTTCTGCTCCGGGGTGCCGAGCTCGTAGAGGATCGAGGCGAAGCCGAAGCCGGCCGTATACATGTAGAGCGCCGGGTTGGCCCCGAGCACGAGTTCGGCCACGGCCCACCGCAGCGACGGCGGGGCCACGGTGCCGCCGAGGTCGCCGTGCACGTTGAGGTTGCCCCAGCCCGCGTCGACATACGCCTTGTAGGAGCGCTTGAACGACTCCGGCAGCGTCACCGAGCCGGTGCTCGGGTCGAAGACGGGTGGGTTGCGGTCGGACTCCAGCAGGCTCTCGCCGAGCTCGTTCTCGGCCAGGCGCGCCACCTCGTGCAGGATCTCCCGGGCGACGTCGGCGTCGACGTCCCCGAAGGGCCCCTCTCCGAGGATGTCCTGCCGCCCGAGCACCTCGAACAGGTTGAACTCCAGATCGCGCACGTTGCTCTTGTAGTGGCTCACGGTTGCCCCTTTGTCACCCGGACCGACGTCCTTCGACCCGCGGTCGGGAACGTCTCTTGTTGTTACTCGTCAGTAACATGATTGTGCACGGCATCGCCGCGGTCCGCAAGGCGCCTGCGGCGGAGCGTCACTCGGGCCATTGTGGGACCACCGGCAGCCGCCCCCGGTGCACCGGCGGTCGGGGGCGAGCGCGTGTCGGCGCGGCGACGGGCGGGCGTCCCTAGACTGACCGGGTGCCCGAGGTTGCCTTGGAGACCGAACTCAAGTTCGACATCCCCGCCGACGCCCGCTTGCCCCGCCTGGCCGGTGTCGGCCCGATCGCGAGCGTCGGAGCGGCCCGCCGCATGACGCAGACGGCCATCTATCACGACACCCCCGACCTGGCGCTGCTCGCCGCGAAGTGCACGCTGCGCCGACGCACGGGCGGCACCGACGCCGGCTGGCACCTCAAGACCCCCGGCGGGCCGAGCCCCGACGGGGCGCTCCAGCGCCGGGAATTCCACGAGCCCGCGGGCGGCAAGCGCAGCCAGGTCCCCACACTGTTGCGTGCAGAGGTGGCCGACATCGTCGGTCGCGAGCTGCTCATGCCGGTGTGCGTGCTGCGCACCGTGCGGGTGCGCCGCGAGCTGCTCGACGCCGACGGCGGCGTGCTCGCCCTCGTCGAGGACGACTCGGTGCAGGCCTGGCGCCCCGGTGCCGAGGCCGAGGTCGTCGCCTGGCGGGAGGTCGAGGTCGAGCTTGTCGGCCGGAGTCCGGCGGCGCGGGGCGCGCTGCCCGCGATCGTCGAGGCCTTCGAGCGGTCCGGGCTGCGGCCCGGCGAGTCGCCGTCGAAGCTGGCCCGAGCGTTGGCGGATCTCGGTCTCGAGCCTGGGCTGTCGGCCGCGGTGCCCGCCGACGTGTCGATCGAGGCCGACGTCACCGGCTCGCGGCTTGCCGTGTGGCGCTACGCCGCCGCGCAGGTCGGTGTCATCCAGGCGCTCACCGACGACGTGCGCGACGACGCGCCCGACGCCGTCCACAAGATGCGTGTGGCGACCCGGCGGCTGCGTGCCACGCTGCGCACGATCCGGCCGTGGCTCGACAAGGAGCAGACCCAGCGCGTGCGCACCCAGGTGCGCTGGCTGACGCGCACCCTCGCCGGCGCCCGCGACGGCGAGGTCGTGCGCGAGCGCATCCTGGCCGAGCTCGACGACCTGCCGCGCGGCGACGTGCACGGCGGCATCCGGCGGCGGCTGCACCGCGAGCTCGACCGTGCCCACGCCCGGGCCCACGCGCACGTCGTCGTGGCCCTCGCCGGGGCTCGCTACGAGCGGCTGCTGAGCGGGCTCGTCGAATTCCTCCTGCATCTGCCGTGGAAGGAGCGCTCCCGGCGCACCCTCAGCGACCTGCTGCTCGCGGCGACGCGCCGGGTCGAGAGCCGGGCGCACCTTGCGGACGAGGCCGAGACGCCGGCGGCGCGGGAGCACGAGTTGCACGAGGTGCGCAAGAAGGGCAAGGCGGCGCGGTATGCCGTGGAGGCCGCGACGAAGTTCGCCGACGCCGTGCAGGACGACCCCGGCGCGGAGTGCGACGACACCGCGCCCGACGAGGCCCCGATCCGCGCCGATCCCAAGGAGGCCCTCGCGGCGTGGGTCGATCTGCAAGAGCTGCTCGGCGACCACCAGGACGCCGTCGTCGCGCGCGCGGAGCTGCGCCGCATCGCGGCCGCGGCGCGCGCCGCGGGGGAGGACACCTACAGCTACGGCGTGCTCATCGGTCGCGAGACCCAGCGCCTGGTCGACAACACCGCCCGCGTGGAGGCCGCGCTGGCCCGGGCTCTCGGCGACCAGGGCGCGACCGCCGAGGAGCCGGGCGAGGAACCGACCGTCGAGGAGCCGGGCGTCGAGGAGCCGGGCGTCGGGGAGTCGGGCGTTGAGGGGGCGGGCGTCGAGGGGCCGGGCGACGGGCAGTAGCCGGCCGGCGCGTCACGTCGTGGCGAAGGCCCTGCGGTAGTCGGCCGGCGGGATGCCGACCGCCCGCCCGAAGTGTTGTCGCAGGGCGGTGGCGCTGCCGAACCCGCTCTTGGTCGCCACGGCCTCGATGGGCAGCTCGGTCTGCTCGAGCAGCCGCCGCGCGAGGTCGAGGCGGCGCTGGATGAGCCATTGGGCCGGGGTCGTGCCGGTCTCGGCGACGAAGCGCCGCGCGAAGGTCCGCGGTGACATCGCCGCTCGCCGGGCGAGGCCGCCGACGTTCTGTTCGACGTCGAGATGCGCCGCCATCCACTCCAGCAGCGGCGCGAGGCTGTCGCCGGCCGTCGTCGGGATCGGGCGGTCGATGAACTGCCTCTGGCCACCGTCGCGCTGCGGCGGCACCACCATGCGGCGGGCGATGCGTGTCGCGACCCCGGCTCCCAGCTCGCGGCGCACGAGATGCAGGCAGGCGTCGATGCCCGCCGCGGTGCCGGCGCTGGTGATGATGTCGCCCTCGTCGACGAAGAGCACGTCGGGGTCGATGTCGACGAGCGGGTGGTCGCGCCGGAACTCCTGCGTGTGGAACCAGTGGCTCGTGCAGCGCCGCCCGTCGAGCAGGCCGGCGGCGGCGAGCACGAAGGCGCCCGAGCACAGCGACAGCAGGGTCGCCCCCTCGGCGTGGGCGCGACGCACGGCGGCGAGGAGCTCGGGCGAGAAGTCCCGACTCTTGGTCGCCGCGACCACCACGACGTCGGCGCCGATCGCACCGTCGAAGTCGTAGGGCGCGACGATCGACATCCCCTGCCCCATCGGCACCGGTGTCCCGGCTTGCTGCGCGCAGGCCCGGAAGTCGAAGGCGGGCACCCCGTCGTCGGAACGGTCGATGCCGAAGACCTCGAAGATGACGCCGAACTCGAAGGGTGAGGGCAGCGGTGGAAGGAGGACGGCGACGGAGCGCAGTGGCATCGACCCAGTGTGGCAGGAAAATTGTCATACGTGGCATGGCTGCCACTGTTGGCGGAAAGTCGGCGGCCACACACTTACTGCCATGACACTGCTGCTCTTCATCCTCGTCGTCCTCGGAATCGTCGCGCAGCTCGAGCGCACGCACCGCCGCGTCCGTGACGCGCCGGACTCGCCATGGCTCGCCGGTCGTGCGCGGGTGCCCGCGTGGTGGTGAACCGCGCCCGGCTCGGCTCGCTCCACAGGCCACATGCCCTCGCTCCACAGGCCACATGCCACAGGCCACTGGCCACATGCCAGAGGCCCCGCGACCTGTGATCGCGGGGCCTCTGGCCTGTCGAGCGAGCGACGGGAATCGAACCCGCGTATTCAGCTTGGGAAGCTGATGTTCTACCATTGAACTACGCTCGCAACTGCAGCTCAACTCACACGTATCCAACACATGTTCGGTGATGGTCCAGTCGGTGGGTCGAGTTGCTCGGCGCGTCCTCTCGGCGCCGACGAGGCGACCGGAAGGAACGTCTGGGGAGTCTACCCGACGCGAGCGAGCCTCCGTGCAGCCCGGTCAGAGGCGGCAGCCCACGGCCGTCGTTGCCAGCGTGTCGACAGCGTTGCGCACCGCGGCGGTCTTGCGGTTGCCGTTCTCGAGGAAGGCGAAGATGCGGTCTCGGCCGTCGACTCCCTCGGCGACGCCCGCCAGCCCGACGACGTCGTTGAGGGTGCCGGTCTTGGCGATGACCTTGCCGACCGCGCAGCGCTGGGCCGTCGACTTGTAGCGCGAGGCGAGCGTGCCCGTCTGGCCCGCGCGCGGCAGCGCCCCCCGCGCGAAGACGATGGCCCGGTCGGTGGGGTTGGCGTGCAGCTTGGCGACCGTGTCGACGAGCGTGCGCACCGGCATCCGGTTGCTGCGCGAGAGGCCCGAGCCGTCGCGGGCGACGTAGCCGGTCGTCGTGATGTCGCCCTGCGCGAGCACGCTGCGGGCGTGGCCGAGGGCGCCGGCCCAGGTCGTGGGCTCGCCGGCGCGCTGCGCCGAGAGTCGCAGCAGGTATTCGGCGTAGTCGTTGTTGCTGTAGTTGAGCATCGAGGACAGGATCGCGGCGATCGTCGGTGACCAGCTCTCCGCGAGCACGTCGCGGGTCTCCGGCGCCGTGCCGCGGCTGAACTCGCCGACGGTGATGCCGCGCTTGACGAACTCCGCCTTGACGACCGTGCCGGCGGCGACCGCGCCGTCCTTGCCGCGGTAGCCGGCCATCGTCAGACCCCGCACGAGCTGCACGTCGCTCGACAGGTAGTCGCCCTTCCAGCCCTGCGCCAGCGTGGGCCGCGGGAAGACGGTGTCGTCGAGGTAGAGGTTGACGCTCGTGCGGCCCTGAGCCGCGAGGGCCTGAGCGGTGCGGCTCGCGAGGCTCACGAGCCGGGCCTTCGTCAGGGTCGGATCGCCGGCGCCGACGAGATAGACGTTGCCCGGATTCGACTGCGACTGCACGGTCTTGGTGATGATCTGCGCCCGTGGGTGCAGGGTGCGCAGCGCGACGTAGGCGGTGATGACCTTCTGCGTCGAGGCCGGCATGCGGGTGCGCGAGACGTTGCGCGACCAGATGACCTCGCCGGTGCCGCTGTCGACGACGTAGCCGCTGAGGCCCGCGCCGAGATACTGGCTCTTGGAGGCGGCGTTGAGCGTGCGCGAGATCGCCACCTCCATGGTGCTGGAGGCCGCGGCCGGTTGGGTCCGCGCCGGCGCAGCGACGGTGGCGGCGGCAGACACGGCCGGCGCGGCGTGGCCGACCTGGCCCGCCACGGCGGCGGCGGGGAGCGCAAGTCCCAGCGCGCAGGCGGCACTGAGCAGGGGGCGTGGGGTCATCGCGAGGCTGTCCTGTCTGTCGACGGCGTAGACGAGCGAGTCCCCCCGCGAGGCCGGGTGCGCCGTCCAAGACGACCGGCACCCCCTCCGGCGCCGGCCGCCGTGGACGTCGCACGTCGCCCTGCGCTCGCGAACCTCCCTTCGGCCCGTGCGGGCCGGGCCTGAGCGCCGCGACTGCAAAATCTCGGTATGCCCCGTGTCTGCGGCGAATCCCTTGTTTCCCAAGGGGATCCATGAAGTCCAGGGAATCCGCCGACGCTGTGCGGGGTCGGCCCCGGACGCCCGCGGCCGACGCGCGTCCGCGCCGGTAGCCTGGCGCGCGTGCTGCTGTCAGATCGCGATATCCGAGCCGAGGTCGACGCGGGCCGCGTGCGGCTCGACCCCTTCGACGCCGGGATGATCCAGCCGTCGAGCATCGACGTGCGGCTCGACCGCTATTTCCGGCTCTTCGACAACCACAAATACGCGGTCATCGACCCCGCCCAGGAGCAGCCCGAGCTGACCCGCCTCGTCGAGGCCGACCCCGACGACTGTTTCGTGCTGCACCCCGGTGAGTTCGTGCTCGGCTCGACCTACGAGACTGTGACGCTGCCCGACGACGTCGCGGCCCGCGTCGAGGGCAAGTCGTCGCTGGGTCGGCTCGGCCTGCTGACGCACGCCACCGCGGGGTTCGTCGACCCCGGGTTCTCCGGGCACGTCACCCTCGAGCTGAGCAACGTCGCGACGCTGCCCATCAAGCTGTGGCCCGGCATGAAGATCGGGCAGCTGTGCTTCTTCCGGCTCAGCAGCGCCGCGGAGCAGCCCTACGGCAGCGCCGCGCGGGGGTCGCACTACCAGGGGCAGCGCGGGCCGACGGCGAGCCGGTCGCACGACGGCTTCCACCGCACGCGCGTCTGAGACCACGTCTAAGCTGCGCGTATGCCGCCCGACGCGCCGCCTGACGAGCCTCCTGCGGGCCGGCCGCACCTGCGGCTCGAGCCGACCGACACCCCCTCCGACGCGGTCGTGCTCATGCTGCACGGCGGCCCCGAGCGGGGGTTCCGCGAGGCTCGGCGGTGGGGGGCGCCCTATCTGCGGATGCTGCCGTTCGGCTCCGCGATCCGGCGCCGCTCGGGCGACCGGATCGCGGTCGTGCGCGTGCGGCACCGGCACAACGGCTGGAACGAGACCCGCGAGTCCACGGCCGCCGAGCTGCGCCTCGCGCTCGACGACCTCGCCGCGATCGCGCCGGGGGTGCCCGTCGGGCTCCTCGGGCACTCCCTCGGCGGACGCACGGCGGTGAGCGTGGCCGGCCACCCGGTGGTGCGTAGCGTCGTGGGGCTCGCCCCGTGGCTGCCGCCGGGTGAGGACCACGAGCCGCTGCGCGGGCGGCAGGCGCTGCTCGTGCACGGCACCGTCGACCTCGTCTGCCCGCTGGCCGACACGCAGGCCTTCGTGGCCGCCGCCGGCGCGGACGGCGTGCCGGTGGGGCTCGAAACCGTCGACGGCGCAGGCCATTTCATGCTCCGGCGCGCCCGCCTGTGGCACGAGTTGGCGGCCGAGCACCTCGTGCGCACGCTGCTCGATCCGGCGTAGCGGGATCGCGCAGCCGCGCCGGTTGCGCAGAAACCCGTTTGTGAGTGAGTGCTCACTCCGCCTACCATCGGGCGGTGACGTCCGGCCGAGCGCGCCCCCTGAGCCCGCAGGAACGCCGCCTGCATCTCGTGCAGGTGACGATCGACCTCGTGCGCGAGCACGGCCTGATGCCGAGCACCCGCGACATCGCGGCCGGCGCCGGCATCGCCGAGGGCACGATCTTCCGGGCGTTCGACTCCAAGGACGCACTGGTCGAGGCCGTCATCGGCGCCATCGCCTGCCCCGTGCCGCTGCGGTCCGCGCTGCGCGAGATCGACCCCGCGTCGGGGCTGCGAGAGCGCACCCTGGCCGCGGCGCAGCTGCTCATGGACCGCTTCGACCGCCTCTTCGAGCTGCTCGGGCCCCTCGGCATCAAGGGGCCGCCGCAGCACTACGCGCACCCCGGCTGCCCCGACCCGAGCGCCACGACCCCCGCCGCCGCGCCGGGAGAGCGCACCGCGCTGGTGCGTCTCTTCGAAGGGGACGCCGCCGACCTGCGGCTGTCGCCCGAGGAGTTCGCTCACGTGCTGCGGATCCTCGCGTTCGGCGGCACCGCCCGGCACGTCGGCGCGCCCCGGCTGACACCCCGGGCCGTCACCGATCTCGTGCTCGACGGCGCCCTGCGCCGTGACGGGCCCGCCGGGGCCGAGCTCGCGAGGCCGGACCACACCGACTATCTGGACCCGAATGCACCCAAGGAGTGCCCGTGCTGAGTCGTCTGCTGCGCACCTACCTGGCCCGCTATCGCGGCGCCCTCGCGCTCGTCGTGCTGCTCCAGCTCGTCGCCGGCATCGCCGGGCTCTTCCTGCCCAGCCTCAACGCCGACATCATCGACAACGGCGTCGCCAAGGGCGACACCGCCCACATCTGGGCCGTCTCGGTGTGGATGCTCGGCTTCAGCCTGCTGCAGGTCGTGACCCAGATCGGGGCGGTGCGCGCCGGCGCGTATGCGGCGATGAGCATGGGCGCCGACGTGCGCGAGGCGCTGCTGCGGCGGGTCATGAACTTCTCGTCGCGCGAGCTCGCGCAGTTCGGGGCGCCGTCCCTGATCACCCGCAACACCAACGACGTGCAGCAGGTGCAGCAGCTCGTCGTCATGGGCTGCATCATGCTCGTCGCCGCGCCCATCACCGCGGTCGGCGGCGTCATCATGGCGCTGCGCGAGGACGTCGGGCTGAGCTGGCTCGTCGCCGTCGCCGTGCCCGTGCTGGTCACCGCGATCATGCTCGTCGTGCGGCGCATGGTGCCGCTGTTCCGCCAGATGCAGGTCCGACTCGACACCGTCAACCGGGTGCTGCGCGAGCAGATCACCGGCATCCGGGTCGTGCGCGCGTTCGTGCGCGAGGAGCACGAGCGCACCCGGTTCGCCGCGGCGAACGACGACCTCACCGAGACGACACTGTCGGTGGGCCGGCTCATGGTGCTCATGTTCCCCATCGTCATGTTCGTCATGAACGTCTCGACCGTGGCCGTGCTGTGGTTCGGTGCGCACCGCGTCGACTCGGGCGACATGCAGGTGGGGGCGCTGTTCGCCTACATCAGCTATCTCATCCAGATCCTCATGAGCGTCATGATGGCGACGATGGTCGCGACGATGATCCCGCGGGCGTCGGTGTCGGCCGAGCGCATCATGGAGGTCTTCGACACGAGCTCGTCGGTCGTGCCGCCCGTCGCGCCCGTCGCGCTCGCCGAGGCGGACGGGCTGCTCGAGCTCGACGACGTCTCGTTCACCTACCCGGGGGCGGATTCGCCCGTGCTCGAAGGCATCTCGTTCACCGCCCGCCCGGGCACGACGACGGCGATCATCGGCAGCACCGGCGCGGGCAAGACGACGCTGGTCAACCTGCTGCCGCGGCTCTTCGACGCGACCGGCGGGCACGTGCGCCTCGACGGGGTCGACGTGCGCGACATCGACCCCGCGCAGCTGTGGCAGCGCGTCGGGCTCGTGCCGCAGCGGCCCTATCTCTTCAGCGGCACCGTCGCGAGCAACCTGCGCTACGGCAACCCCGACGCGACCGACGAGCAGCTCTGGGAGGCGCTGCGCATCGCCCAGGCTGCCGACTTCGTGCGGGGCATGGAGGGTGGGCTCGACGCCACGATCGCCCAGGGGGGCACCAACGTCTCCGGCGGGCAGCGGCAGCGGCTGTGCATCGCCCGGGCGATCGTCGCCGACCCCGAGCTCTTCATCTTCGACGACTCCTTCTCGGCGCTCGACCTGGCGACCGACGCCCGGCTGCGCGCCGCGCTCCGGCCGCGCACCCGCGAGGCCACCGTCGTGCTCGTCGCCCAGCGCGTCTCGACGATCGTCGACGCCGAGCAGATCGTCGTGCTCGACGGCGGCCGCGTCGTCGGGCTCGGCCGGCACGAGGAGCTGCTCGAGACGTGCCCCACCTACGCAGAGATCGTGGAGTCCCAGATGAGTGTGAGCGTCGCATGAGCGCCCCGTCGGTGCGCACCTCCCCGGCCCGCAGCGGGCCCCTGCGGCCGCCTCCCGGTGGGCGCGGCCCCGGACGCAGCGGCGGCCCCGGGGGCATGGGGATGCCCGTCGAGAAGTCGCTGAACTTCCGCGTCTCCACCGCCCGGCTCGCGCGGCGGCTCGCGCCCTTCCGGCTCTCCCTCGGCTGCGGCTTCCTGCTGACCGTGGCGTCGGTCATCCTCACGACCCTCGGGCCGAAGGTCCTCGGCCAGGGCACCGACCTCATCTTCGCCGGCTTCATCAGCAGCCGACTGCCGGCCGGCGCGAGCAAGGAGCAGGTCGTCGCCGGGCTGCGTGCCTCCGGCGAGACGACGATGGCCGACATGCTCGCGGCGATGGACCTCGTGCCTGGAGCGGGCATCGACTTCGGCGCCCTCGGGCGCATCCTCCTGCTCGTCCTGGCCCTGTATGTCGCGTCCTCGCTGCTCATGTGGGTCGCCGGGCGCGCCTTCAACCACGTGGCGGTCAACGCGATGCGCGCGCTGCGCCGCGACGTCGAGGACAAGCTGCACCGGGTGCCGCTGAGCTACTTCGACACGCGCCCGCGCGGAGAGCTGCTGAGCCGCGTCACCAACGACATCGACAACCTCGGGCAGAGCCTGCAACAGACGTTCGGGCAGCTGCTCAACGCGGTCGTCACCGTCGTCGCGATCCTCGTGCTCATGCTGTGGATCAGCCCGCTGCTCACGCTCATTGCGCTCATCTCGATCCCGCTGTCGGTGGGCGTCACGGCGTTCGTCGCCAAGCGCAGCCAGAAGCTCTTCATCCGGCAGTGGGACCGCACCGGCGCCCTCAACGGCCAGATCGAGGAGGCGTTCACCGGCCACGAACTCGTCACGGTCTTCGGTCGGCGCGAGCAGGTCGTCGCCGACGTCGAGCGCACCAACCGGGAGCTGCGCGACGCGAGCTTCGGGGCCCAGGCCGTCAGCGGCATGATCATGCCGATCATGTTCTTCGTCGGCAACCTGTCGTATGTGCTCGTCGCGGTCGTGGGCGGCCTGCGGGTGACGGCGGGCGCGCTGTCGCTCGGCGACGTGCAGGCGTTCATCCAGTATTCGCGGCAGTTCACGCAGCCGCTGACCCAGGTGGCGTCGATGGCCAACCTGCTGCAGTCCGGCGTCGCCTCGGCCGAGCGGGTGTTCGAGCTGCTCGACGCTCCGGAGCAGGTGCCCGAGGCGTCGGGGCCGGTGGTCGAGGGCGCCTGCGGGCGCATCGAGTTCGAGCACGTGAGCTTCTCCTACACCCCCGACACGCCGCTCATCGAAGACCTCTCGCTCATCGCCGAGCCGGGCCAGACCGTCGCGATCGTCGGGCCGACCGGCGCCGGCAAGACGACACTGGTCAACCTCATCATGCGGTTCTACGAGCTCGACGCCGGGCGCATCACGCTCGACGGCGTCGACATCACCGACCTGTCGCGGCACGAGCTGCGCGACGAGATCGGGATGGTGCTGCAGGACGCGTGGCTCTTCAAGGGCACGATCCGCGACAACATCGCCTACGGGCGGCCCGACGCGAGCGAGGCCGACATCCGGGCGGCGGCCGAGGCGACGTATGTCGACCGGTTCGTGTGCCACCTGCCCGACGGCTATGACACGGTCATCGACGACGACGGCACGAACGTCTCGGCCGGTGAGCGCCAGCTCATCACGATCGCGCGGGCGTTCCTGTCGGCGCCGTCGCTGCTCATCCTCGACGAGGCGACGAGCTCGGTCGACACGCGCACGGAGCTGCTGCTGCAGCAGGCGATGGCGGCGCTGCGCAGCGACCGCACGAGCTTCGTCATCGCGCACCGGCTCTCGACGATCCGCGACGCCGACCTCATCCTCGTCATGGAGGCCGGCCGCATCGTCGAGCAGGGCTCGCACGACGAGCTGCTCGCCGCCGGCGGGGCCTATGCGCGGCTCTACAACGCGCAGTTCGCCGGGGCGATGGTCGACGAGGACGAGGACGACGTGGTCCACAGCTGAGGCGCCGGCTCGGCGCGACCGCGCGGTGCCCGGGTCAGCTCGCCCAGCTGAGGTGCCGGCTCGCCGGGACCGCGCGGTCCCCGGTCAGCTCGTCGCCGGCTGCGGAGGCGTCCACGGCTGCACGAACGCATTGCCCGGGCGCCCCGTCACCGCGAGGTCGAGGCCGCCGGCGGTCGCTCCGTCGAGTTGCTCACGGATGATGTCGGCGTGTCCGGCGTGCCGCGCGAACTCCTCGACCTGGTGCAGCACGGCATAGCGGGCCTTGGTGGGCAGCGGGTCCGGGCGACCGTCCCAGGGCGCTGCGGGCTCGTGCACGTCGGCGTCGGGCTCGAGGCGGCGCAGCTCGTCGAGCAGCGCCGCCCCCGCGGCGTCGTAGTCGGCCAGCGCTCCCACCAGCGTCTCGCCGTCGCCGAGCGCGAAGCTGCTCATGAACGCGGCCGCGTGCTCGGCGAACGCGGCGGGATCCATCGGTCCTTCGCTCGCGGCGTCTGCGCGGCGGCGCCAGCCGCGGGCGACATAGGTGCAGTGCTTGACGATGCCGCCGATCGACAGGGCGCTGGCGCACGGCGTGGCGCGGGCCTGCTCTTCGGTGAGGCCGTAGGCGCTGTTGCGGATCGCCTGGAGCTGCTGGGCGACGTAGGCGACGAGGTCGTCGGACTCGCTACGGACGGCGGGGGTGACCATGAGCGGCATGTGCGGGCTCCTTCGGTGAGGTGATGCCCCGAGTCTGGTGCCTGTTCAGGTCAGATCGTGGCCGCTGACTGGCCTCTCAAGATCGTGCCGTGCGGTCAGTGCTCAAGCCCGCGGTGCGCGGTCTCGCGCACCGCCAGGGCGCACAGCAGCGACACGAGGGCCACGGCCGCGACATAGAGACCGACGGCGGTGGAGCCGAACCGGGCCTGCAACGCGGTCGCGACGATCGGGGGAAGCGAGCCGCCCAGGATGCCCCCGATCGAATACGCCATGCCCGCGCCGCTGTAGCGGAACCGGGTGGGGAAGAGCTCGGGCAGGAACGCCGCCATCGGCCCGAAACACAGGCCCATGATGCCGAGCGCACCGGCGAGTGCGAGCCAGACGAGCGGGAGGCTGCCTGAGTTCATGAGCGGGAACATGAGCGGGCCCCAGACGATCCCGGCCGCGGAGCCGGCGACGATGACGCGCTTGCGGCCGACGCGGTCCGAGAGCGGCGAGCTGATGATCGTGCCTGCGGCCAGCGCCAGCACCGCGAGCATCGTCAGCGTGAGCATCGTCGTCTGCGGGATCTTGAGGGTCTTCGTGCCGTAGGCGAGGCAGTAGGTCGTCGCGGTGTAGAAGAGCGTGTACTGGACCGTCATGACGCCGGCGCCGAGCAACAGGTGTCGCCACTCGTGACGGAACACGTCGGCGACCGGCACCCGCGCCTGGTCGTTGGCGTCCATGACGCGCTGGAAGACCGGCGTCTCCGAGATGCGCACGCGGATCCACAGGCCGACCGCGACGAGCACGACGCTCGAGACGAAGGGGACGCGCCACCCCCAGGCGGCGAACGTCTGCGCGTCCTGGTTGAGCCGCACGACGAGGAAGACGGCGTTGGCGGCGATGAAGCCGACCGCCGGGCCGAGTTGCGGAAACATGCCGTAGAAGCCGCGCTTGCCTTCGGGGGCGTGCTCGGTGGCCAGCAGCGCCGCCCCGCCCCACTCGCCGCCGAGGCCGATGCCCTGCAGCACGCGCAGCACGACGAGGATGACCGCCGCGCTCAACCCGATGGCGTGGTAGTCGGGCACGAGCCCGATCGCGACCGTCGACAGGCCCATGAGCAGCAGCGACACGATGAGCACGGACTTGCGACCGACCCGGTCGCCCCAGTGGCCGAAGATCATCGAGCCGATCGGCCGCGCGAGGAAGGCGACGGCGAACGTCGAGAAGGCCGCGAGCGTGCCGGCGGTCTCGGACAGCTCGGGAAAGAAGGCGGTGTTGAGCACGAGGGCCGCGGCGATGCCGTAGGCGTAGAAGTCGAAGAACTCGATCGTCGTGCCGATGAGGCTCGCCAGCGCCACGCGGCCCATCGGCTCCTGACGCCTGTCGTCGATCGCAGACATGTGGGTCCCCTTGTCCGGGTGAGTGCTTCGTGCCGCGTCGCGTCGGCGCGGCGGCCTCGCACACGGTCCCACTAGATGGACGATCTGTCCACACTGCGGGCGCGGCGTGCCGGGGCGCGAGCGGGGGTCGACAGGGGGCCGGCAGGCGTCGGCCCGGGCTGCTCGACGCAGGCCCGGGCCGTTCGCGAAGGTGTCACTCGCCCCGCAGGATCTTCATGGCCTCCGAGGACGAGATCGGCCTGCCGTTCGCCGCGTCGATGAGGCGCTGCCAGGCCTGAGGCGTGGCGGAGGTCGTCGGCCGGGCCGTCGCGTCCTGCGCCGGCGTCGGCGCGGCCGCAGGGGCGGGGGCGGGGGCGGGGGCGGCCGACCGCTCCACTGGCACCGTCGCGGCAGCAGGTGCCGCAGGTGTCTCCGGTAGGGGAGCCTGCGCCTGGCCCTGCGGTGCCTGCCGATCGGGCGCTTGCCGCTCGGGTGCCTGTGACTCCGGCTCTTGGGGCTGGGGCTCTTGGGGCTGGGGCTCTTGGGGCTCCGGTGGGGTCGAAGCGGGCTCACCCGTCGGGCGGGCCGTCTCGGCGGCCGGCGCCTGCGGTGCCGTCTCGGTGACCGGCGCACCTCCGTGGCTCCTGAGGAGGGCCAGGGCCTCGGAGGCAGACATCCGGCCCGACGGCATGGTGAAGGCGGCCGTCGGCCGGTCGGGCGTGTGTCCCGTGGCCCGCGCTGGGGGCGCAGGCGGCGGGGCGGTGGTCGCAGGAGGCGCGGCGACCGGCGCCGGGGCCACACCCGTCGGGGTGGCAGAGGTCGGTGTGGCAGAGGTGGGTGTGGCAGGGGGCGGTGTGGGAGGGGCAGATGCGGGAGCGGGCGGTGCGGGCTCGGGGGTGTGTGCCTCCGGCTCGGGAGCCGACGGCGGGGCGGGCGCGGGAGCCGGGGGCTCGGGGGCCGTGCGTTGCGCCGTCGGCGCCGCGGGGCGGCCCGACAGTGCGGCGAGGGCGGCCAGGGCTTCCGTCGCGGTCATCCTGCCCGTCGGCATCGAGACCGGAGTCGACGCGGTCGCCTGCGGGCTGGGCGTCGTCGGGGCAGCGGGTGTCGTGGCCGGCACCTCGTCAACAGATGCTCCGGCGTCGGACGCTCCGGCGTCAGATGCTCCGGCGTCAGATGCTCCGGCCGGAGCAGTGTCGGCGGGAGAGGCCTTGGCGGCAGGGGCTTGCGAGGCCGCACTCGACTGCGCCCGCAGGGCCGCGAGGGCATCGGTCGCGGACATCGTGCCGGTGGGCGTCGCGGGCGGAGCACCGGAGTCATCCGACGGCGGCTTCGCCGGAGACCCGGATTGGGCCCGCAGGGCCGCGAGGGCGTCGGTCGCGGACATCGTGCCGGTGGGCGTCGCGGGCGGAGCGCCGGACTGATCCGACGGCTTCGCTGGAGACGCGGATTGGGCCTTCAGGGCCGCGAGGGCGTCGGTGGCCGACATCGTGCCCGTGGGCGTCGGCGCCTGGGAGTCCTGCGCGGGTGCCGGCGCCTGGGCGCGCATGGCGGCCAGGGCCTCGCTGGCCGACACCGGCGTGCCCGGCGTGCCCGGCGTGGCCGACGGCGCGGCGGCGTCGTCGACCGCGCCAT
>JBDIAP010000001.1:0-79031 GCA_039812485.1 Kineosphaera sp. | reverse complement strand
AGACGGGCGCGGCCGAGGTCATCACCGCCGCCGGCTTCCGCATCGTCGTCGACACCTGCACGTATGTCGTGCCGATCCTCGCGCCCGGCACCCGCGTCGTCATGACCAACTCGGGCAAATGGGCGCACTACGCGCCGGGCAATCTCGGCGTCGACGTCGTGCTGGGCACGCTGGCCGAGTGCGTCGCGTCCGCCGCCGCGGGACGGGTGGTGCTCGATGAGTGAGGCCGCCGGGGCGGGCGTGGCCGGTGACGCCGCGGTGCCCCCGTCAGGCGAGGTCGGTCTCGGCGCACCGCCGGCCGTCGGTGACGGCGCCGTGCCCCAGACCGGCGGAGTCGGCGCCGGCAGCCCGCTGGCGTTGGCGCCCCTGTCGTTCTGGGGCGGCGTCGGACCGACCGGCCGGGTCGTCGACCGTCACCATCCGGGCCTGGGGGCCGAGCTCGCCGGCCGGGTGCTCGTCATGGAGTGCAGCCGCGGGTCGTCCTCCTCCGCATCGGTGCTCGCCGAACTCATCCGCGTCGGCGCCGCGCCGGCGGCCATCGTGCTCGCGCGGGCCGACCCGATCATCGCGCTCGGGTCGATCGTCGCGGCCGAGCTCTATGACCTGCGGATGCCGGTCGTCACCCTCGCGGCGCGGTGGCACGCGCGCGTCGCCTCGGCGGGATATGTCGTCGTGCGCGCCGATCCGCAGACCGGCGAGGCACGCGTGACCGCGGGCTGACCCGGCGGGGCGGCTTTTCGCCTCCCAGCCCGCTCGCGCCACAGCGGCATGTGCGGATGTCGACACGGTGGGCCGACCTGGGATTGCCAGGTCACGTCTGCCCCACCGTCGACGGAGCGCTCATGCAGATCACGGAGCACTCATGCAGATCTCCGTCATCTCAAGCACCACCGGGTCACCAGCCGCGCTCCCACCACTCGGCCAGGTGCGGCCGCTCCACCCCCAGGGTGGTGTCGTTGCCGTGCCCGGGGTAGATGACCGTGTCGTCGTCGAACACCCCGAAGATCTTGGTCTCCAGGTCGGTCATCAGCTGCTTGAAGTCCGCAGGACTCTGCACCTTGCCTGGACCTCCCGGGAAGAGGCTGTCCCCGGTGAAGAGGTGCACGCGCCCGCCGGGCTCGGTCCACGCGAGCGCGATCGAGCCCGGGGTGTGGCCGGTGAGGCGGATCACGGCGAGATCGATGGCCCCGAACGAGATGACGTCGCCCTGCTCGACGGTCTCGTCGACCGCCACAGGCAGCTCGGGCGCGTCCGGCGCCCCCGCGTAGGTCGTGGCGTGCGTCGACTCGACGACTGCCCGGAGGGCGCGGTGGTGATCCCAGTGCTGGTGGGTGGTGGCGACGGCGTGCAGCCGGCCGCTGCCCTCGCCGACGAGCTCGGCGAGGCGGTCGGCATCGTCGGCGGCGTCGATGAGCAGCTGCTCGTCGGTCGCGGCGCAGGTCAGCAGGTAGGCGTTGTTGTCCATCGAGCCGACGCTGCACTTGCGGATCGTCAGGCCCTCGAGCTCGCGCACGTCGCTCGGCCCGCCCGGGGAGACCTCACCGGTGTATCCCATCTCGCTGCTCCTGCCGTTGGTCGCTGTCATTGAATCGTGACTGCCTGTGAATCGTGACTGTCTGTGAATCGTGACTGTCTGTGTCGTGACTGTCGTCGGATCGTCGCTGTCGTCGATTCGGGGGCCGGCTCGCCTCGGCGGGTCGGACGTCGGCGTCCAGTCTTGCCCATCGGCTCGAGCCGAGGCGAGCAGGGGCGGTGGCAGTGCTGCGCGACCCGTGCCGCCGCGCCCGGACCGCTCGGTGGCTGCCTGACGTCGCCCCAGGTCAAGGGGTCCCCGGCCAGTCCGCGCGACGAGCGATGCCAGCTTGTCGGTGGTGGCACATAGCATGGCCGACGTGCCGCAGCAGACCACCACATCGACCGTGACCGGGCGCCCCACCCACGACCGCCTCATCGTGCGGGGTGCCCGCGAGCACAACCTCAAGGATGTCTCGATCGACATCCCCCGCGATGCGCTCGTCGTCTTCACCGGGCTGTCCGGCTCGGGCAAGTCGTCGCTGGCCTTCGACACCATCTTCGCCGAGGGCCAGCGGCGCTATGTCGAGTCGCTGTCGGCCTACGCCCGCCAGTTCCTCGGCCAGATGGACAAGCCCGATGTCGACTTCATCGAGGGTCTGTCGCCGGCCGTCTCCATCGACCAGAAGTCGACGAACCGCAACCCCCGCTCGACCGTCGGCACGATCACCGAGGTGTACGACTACCTGCGGCTCCTCTTCGCCCGGGCCGGTCGCCCGCACTGCCCGATCTGCGGCGAGCCGATCACCAAGCAGTCGCCCCAGCAGATCGTCGACCGCCTCCTTGAGCTGCCCGAACGCACCCGCTTCCAGGTGCTCGCCCCCGTCGTCCGCGGCCGCAAGGGCGAATACGTCGACCTGTTCGCCGAGCTGCAGACCAAGGGCTTCTCCCGGGCGCGCGTCGACGGCGAGGTCGTGTCGCTGGCCGAGCCGCCGACTCTGGAGAAGCAGCGCAAGCACACGATCGAGGTCGTCGTCGACCGTCTCGTCGCCAAGGGCGACGACCCCGGCGCCAAGCGGCGGCTCACCGACTCGGTCGAGACCGCGCTGGGCCTGACCGGCGGGGTGCTGACCGTCGATCTCGTCGACGTGGCCCCGGGGGACACGTCCCCGGAGGGGCTGCCGAAGGAGCGGCGCTTCTCCGAGCGCATGGCGTGCCCCAACGACCATCCGTTGTCGATCGACGAGATCGAGCCGCGCACGTTCTCGTTCAACTCCCCGTTCGGTGCGTGCCCCGCGTGCACCGGCCTCGGCACCGAGCTCGAGGCCGACCCCGAGCTCATCGTCCCCGACCCCGATCTCACGCTGCGCGAGGGCGCGATCGCGCCGTGGACGCAGAACGGGCGGCTCTCCGACTACTTCGTGCGGGTCATCGGGGCGCTCGGCGACGACCTGAAGTTCTCGCTCGACCAGCCGTGGCACGCGCTCCCCGAGCGCGCGAAGGACGCGCTGCTGCACGGGCGCCATCACGAGGTGCACGTGCGCTATCGCAACCGGTTCGGGCGCGAGCGCTCCTACTCCACGGGCTTCGAGGGCGCGGTCGCGTTCGTGCGCCGCCGCCACGAGGAGACCGAGTCCGACTGGTCGCGTGAGCGTTTCGAGGGCTACATGCGGCAGGTGCCGTGCCCGGTGTGCGGCGGGGCGCGCCTGAAGCCCGAGGCGCTGTCGGTGCTCATCGGCGGCGCGAGCATCGCGCAGGTCGCCGGCATGTCCATCACCGAGTGCGCGCAGTTCCTCGACTCGGTCGAGCTGTCGGCGCGGGAGGCGCAGATCGCGGCCCGGGTGCTCAAGGAGATCCAGTCGCGGCTCGGCTTCCTGCTCGACGTGGGCCTCGACTACCTCTCGCTCGACCGGCCCGCGGCGACGCTCTCGGGCGGCGAGGCGCAGCGCATCCGCCTCGCGACGCAGATCGGGTCGGGGCTCGTCGGGGTGCTCTACGTGCTCGACGAGCCGTCGATCGGGCTGCACCAGCGCGACAATCACCGGCTCATCCAGACCCTGACCCGGTTGCGCGACCTCGGCAACACGCTCATCGTCGTCGAGCACGACGAAGACACGATCGCCGAGGCCGACTGGGCCGTCGACATCGGGCCCGGCGCCGGCGAGCACGGGGGCCGGGTCGTCTACTCCGGCCCGGTAGAGGGTCTGCGCACCCACGACAGCTCGCTCACCGGCGCCTACCTGTCGGGCCGCCGCGAGATCGCCCTGCCCACGGTGCGCCGCGGCATCGACCCCGCGCGTCAGGTGCGGGTCGTGGGAGCCCGGCAGAACAACCTGCACGACGTGAGCGCCGACGTGCCGCTCGGGGTCTTCGTCGCGGTGACGGGCGTCTCCGGGTCGGGCAAGTCGACGCTCGTCAACGACATCCTCTACAACGTGCTCGCCAACAAGCTCAACGGTGCCCGGCACGTGCCCGGCCGGCACAAGACCGTCACCGGCCTGGAGCACCTCGACAAGGTCGTCCACGTCGACCAGAGCCCCATCGGGCGCACGCCGCGGTCCAACCCGGCGACCTACACCGGGGTCTTCGACAACATTCGCAAGTTGTATGCCGAGACCACCGAAGCCAAGGTGCGGGGCTACCTGCCGGGGCGGTTCTCGTTCAACGTCAAGGGTGGTCGCTGCGACGCGTGCTCGGGCGACGGCACGATCAAGATCGAGATGAACTTCCTGCCCGACGTCTACGTGCCGTGCGAGGTCTGCCACGGCGCGCGCTACAACCGCGAGACGCTCGAGGTGCATTTCAAGGGCAAGACGATCGCCGAGGTGCTCGACATGCCGATCGAGGAGGCGACCGAGTTCTTCTCTGCTGTGCCCGCGATCGCCCGGCACCTGCGCACGCTCAACGACGTGGGTCTGGGCTATGTGCGGCTCGGGCAGCCGGCGCCGACGCTGTCCGGCGGTGAGGCGCAGCGCGTCAAGCTGGCCGCGGAGCTGCAGAAGCGGTCGACCGGCCGCACCATCTATGTGCTGGACGAGCCGACGACCGGGCTGCACTTCGAGGACATCCGCAAGCTGCTCGGCGTGCTGCAGGGGCTCGTCGACAAGGGCAACACCGTGCTCGTCATCGAGCACAACCTCGACGTCATCAAATGCGCCGACTGGGTCATCGACCTCGGTCCGGAGGGCGGCAACCGGGGTGGCCAGATCGTCGCGACCGGCACCCCGGAGCAGGTGGCGGCCGACCCGGCCAGCTACACCGGGCAGTTCCTCGGGCCGGTGCTGCGCCGCAGTTCCCACGTGCCGAGCGTCGCGGCGCCGGTCGCGCCCGCCGGGGTCGCGGCGGCGGCCCTGCCCGCGGGGCGTCGCCGCACCGTGAAGTCGTCGGTCACGAAGGGCAGTCGCAAGCCCGCGTCGCGGGCGGCGAAGCGGGCCCCGGCCAAGGGGCAGGCCTGACGCAGGTGGGTCAGTCCTCCCCGAGGTAGGCCTTGCGCACGTCGTCGCTGCTGAGCAGTTCGCGCCCGGTGCCCTTGGTGACCACGCGGCCGACCTCGAGCACGTAGCCGTGGTCGGCGAGGCTCAGGGCGGCCTGCGCGTTCTGCTCGACGAGCAGGATCGTCGTGCCCTGGCTGCGCAGGGTGCGCACGGTCTGCATGATCCGCTTCATCATGAGCGGCGACAGCCCCATCGACGGCTCGTCGAGCAGCAGCAGCCGCGGCCGGCTCATCATCGCTCGCCCCATGGCGAGCATCTGCTGCTCGCCGCCGGAGAAGGTGCCTGCGGGTTGGCTGCGTCGCTCGGCGAGGATGGGGAAGAGCTCGTAGGCCGCGTCGAGATCGGACTTCAGTTCGCTGT
The DNA here is from genome assembly GCA_039812485.1 of Kineosphaera sp. Taxonomy (GTDB): domain Bacteria; phylum Actinomycetota; class Actinomycetes; order Actinomycetales; family Dermatophilaceae; genus Kineosphaera. The sequence goes on along the minus strand of JBDIAP010000001.1, from coordinate 73,665 downwards.
CCTTGCGGCTGTAGCCGCCGAGCAGCAGGTTTTCCTCGACGGTCATGCGGGGGAAGATCCGCCGCCCCTCGGGGGAGTGCGCCAGACCCATGGTGACGATCTTGTGAGCGGGCAGCGTGTCGATGCGCTGGCCCTCGAACGAGATCGACCCCGACTCGGGCCGCAGCAGCCCGGAGATCGTGCGCAGGGTCGTCGTCTTGCCGGCGCCGTTGGTGCCGATGAGGCAGACGACCTCGCCCGCGCCGACGCTGAACGTGATGCCCTTGACGGCCTTGATCTTGCCGTAGCTGACGACGAGGTCGTTGACCTCGAGCATCGCGCTCATGCCTGCCCCCGCTCGTCGCCGTCTTCGTCCTCGTCGCCGCCGGTGCCGATGTAGGCCTCGATGACGCGCGGGTCGGACTGCACCTCTTTGGGGGTCCCCTCGATGAGGGTGGACCCACGCACGAGGCACAGCACCCGGTCGCAGAGGTTGAAGATGAAGCGCATGTCGTGCTCGATGACGACGACCGCGAGGCCGTCGTCCCGGATCTTGAAGATGAGCCGCTCCGCGTCGCGCGTCTCCTGCGGGTTCATGCCGGCGGTCGGCTCGTCGAGCAGCAACACCTTCGGGTCGGTCGCCAGCGCGCGCGCGATCTCCAGCCGCCGCTGGTCGCCGTAGGGCAGGTTGCGGGCCAGCTGCTCGGTCGCCCGGGACAGGCCCACATAGTCGAGCAACTCCTGGGCGCGGGCGCGGGTCTCGGCCTCTTCGCGGCGGTACTTCGGCCCGCGGAGGATCGACGTCAACGCCTTCGACGAGGTGCGGCAGTAGCGCCCGACCATGACGTTCTCGAGGGCGGTCATGTTGGCGAAGAGCCGGATGTTCTGGAACGTGCGGCTCATGCCGGCGATGACGACGCGGCGAGGCACCGGTGGGAGGACCTTGCCCTCCAGTCGCACCTCGCCCTCGGTCGGCTTGTACATGCCGGTGAGGCAGTTGAAGAAGGTCGTCTTGCCGGCGCCGTTCGGCCCGATGAGCCCGACGATCTCTCCCTCGTGCACGGTGAGATCGACGTGGTCGACGGCGAGCAGGCCGCCGAAACGCATGACGACACCGCGCGCCTCGAGCAGGATCGCGCCGGTGGGGCCGCCCTGCGCCGACTCGATCGTGATGGCCGGGGTGCTCATTCCGCCGCCTCCCTGAGGTGGACCTTCTGGACTTGCGCGGCAAGCGTCTCGTCCTCGTCGTGGAATTCGAGCTTGCGTCGCTTGCTCGCGACAAGACCCTCGGGCCGGAAGCGCATCATGACGACGAGCAGCAGCCCGAAGAGCAGGAGCCGGTATTCGCTGAAGAAGCGAAGCTTCTCGGGCAGCAGCTTGAGGATGACCGCGCCGATGAGCACGCCACCGACGGTGCCCATGCCGCCGAGGACGACCGCGGCGAGCAAGAACGCCGACTCGAGGAACTGGTATTGGTCGGGCGTCACCGAGACGTCGTGGTGGGCCTTGATCGCGCCGGCGATGCCCGCGAGGAAGGCGCCGCCGGCGAACGCGAAGAGCTTGAGCGCGAACGTGTTGACGCCCATCGCGTCGGCCGCCTTCTCGTCCTCGCGGATGGCGACCCAGCCCCGCCCGATCCGGCTGTCGTTGAGACGCGCGAACACGAGGATGATGAGGGCGAGCACGAGCAGCAGCAGCACGTAGTAGTTCGAGAAGCGGGTGATCGTGATGCCGAAGAACTGGTGGCTGCTGCCGAAGTCGAAGCCGAAGAGGTTGAGCTCGGGGATGGCGGGGATGCCGTTCGGCCCGTTCGTGAGGTTGGGGCCGTTGTTGCCGTCGAGGTTGAACATCGAATAGCGGAAGATCTCGCCGAACGCCAGCGTCACGATCGCCAGGTAGTCGCCGCTGACCCGGAGGGTCGGGCTCCCGATGATGAGGCCGAGGATGGCGCAGAACGTGCCGGCGATGAGCACCGTGACGATGAACGGCGGCGTCCACTTGATCGTGGCGAACGCCGACCCGGACAGGATCGCCCCGACATATGCCCCGGCGCCGAGGAACGCGATGTAGCCCAGGTCGAGCAGGCCGGCGAGGCCGACGACGATGTTGAGGCCGATCGCCGTGGCGGCGAAGATGATGACCTGCGTCGCGATCGACATGTTGGCGTCGGAGCCGCTCTGCGTCAACGGGAACGCGAACGCCGCGACGAACGCCGCGAGCGTGAGCACCCGCGCATGACGGGAGCCGACGATCCCCAGCCACGTGAAGAAGCGCGCCGCGGACAGCGCGGCCGCGGCCACAGCCAGCGTCATGAGCAGCAGCACGAAGCGCCACGGATCCCGCACGGCGAGCGCGCGGGCGGCCAGGAACAGGAACGCCGCGACGCCCGCGACGAGGAGCAGGATCTCGGCCCACCCGGGCAGCCGGACCCCGGTGATGTCGCGGTCGGGCACGTGCGGGCTGAACTGGCCGGCGGCGGTGGTCAGCAGCGCGCCGAGCACGACGACCCAGGCGCCCGGGTCGGCGTTGATGAGGCCGCCGGCCTCCAGGGTGATGGCGAGCAGCACGAGCGCCATGTAGGCCAACGACCCGAGTCCGAGCGTGCGCAGCCCCGCTCGCGCGTCGACGAACCGCCCGACGACCCGCAACGGGCCGCGGATCGTCGACACCAGCACCAGGCCGAGGATCCCGAGCACGATCATCGAGATCTGCGACGGCGCCGGATTGAGGTAGTAGGTGAGGTCGCCGAGCACGTCGGGGTCGTAGGACCACGACATGAGCGAGCCCGCGATGAGCAACGTGGTGCCGGCCAGGGCCAGCGGCCACGAGGCTCGCGCGGCTGCCGAGTCGGCCGGGGGGCGGGAGAGTCGCAGTCGAGGGCTCATGCGCGGTCCACCACCCGGGCGCCGAGCAGACCCTGAGGCCGGAAGACGAGCACGAGGATGAGCAGGGAGAACGCGAAGACGTCCTTCCACGTGCTGCCGATCCACGGGATGCCGCTGGCGAGCGCCTCGGCGACGCCGAGCACGAGTCCTCCGACGACGGCTCCCTGCACGTTGCCGATGCCGCCGAGCACGGCCGCGGTGAACGCCTTGAGGCCGGCCATGAAGCCCATGCGGAAGTCGATGTTGTTGTTCTGCAGCCCGTAGGCGATGCCGGCGATGCCCGCGAGAGCCGCGCCGACCGCGAACGCGATGACGATGACCTTGTCGACGTCGATGCCCATGAGCCGGGCCGTGTCCGGGTCCTGCGAGACGGCCTGCATGGCCCGCCCCTGCTTGGTCTTGTTGATGAACCAGTAGAGGAAGAGCGCCGACACGAGCAGACAACCCATCGTGAACAGGGCGGGGCGTTGGATCGTCACCGGCCCGACGACGAACGCCGACCCGGTCACGCCCTCGATCGGCGGGAACGGGATCTTGGCCTTCGCGCTGGGAAAGCCGGGAATGACGCCGTAGAAGAGCCGCACGAACTCCTGCAGGAAGATCGAGATGCCGATGGCCGTGATGAGCGGCGCGAGTCGCGGTGCGTGACGCAGCGGCCGGTAGGCGACGCGTTCCATGAGGACTGCGGTGGCCACCGCCACCGCGACCGCACCGATCATCATGATCGGCAGCACCCAGAGCGAGGTGTTCCCGCGGAACAGCAACAGGTAGGTGCTCAGCGCACCGAACGCGCCGATCATGAAGACCTCGCCGTGGGCGAAGTTGATGAGCTGGACGATGCCGTAGACGACGGTGTAGCCGACCGCGATGAGCGCGTACAGCGATCCGTTCGTCAGGCCGTTGACCAGCTGCTGGGGGATATCACCCATGTGCGGGCCGCCCTCCTGTCTGTGTCGCTTGCAGGTCAGTGCATGTCATGCGCGACTCGGGCGGCGGGTTGGCCGCCGCCCGAGTCGTCATCGACAAGAGTGTCTTCTCGCTGTGGTCGCGCGCCGGCCCGCCTACTCGACGCTTCCGGTCTTGCTCGGCACCCACTTGCCGCCCTCGACGGTGTAGGCGGTGAGCACCCGCGTCTTGCTGTCGCCGTACTCGTCGAACGAGACCTGGCCGGTCACGCCCTCGAAGTCGACCTTGCCGACCGCGTCGACGGTGGCCTGACGGGCGGCGCTGGCCTCGGACGCGTCCTTGAGGGAGGTCTTGAGGCCCTCGATGATCGCGTTGGCCGCGTCGTAGGAGTAGGCGCCGTAGGCACCGGCCGCGTCGGTGTAACCGGCCGCCTTGTAGGCGTCGAGGAACGTCTTGCCCTTGGGCAGCGAGTCCGTCGGCGCGCCGACGGAGGTGGCGATGTCACCGGTGGCGGTCGCGCCCGCGAGTTCGATGAACTTCGGGTCGTAGATGCCGTCGCCGCCCATGAGCGGCACGGTGAGCCCGGCGCTCTTCATCTGCTGGCTCAGCGGCCCGGCCTGCGGGTATTCGCCGCCGTAGTAGACCGCCGCGGGCGCCGAGCCCTTGATGGCCGTGATCGCCGTCTGGAAGTTGGCGTCGTCGGGGTTGATCGTCGTCGCGGCGCTCACCGTGCCGCCCTTGGCCTTGAACTCCTTGGTGAAGGCGTCGACGAGGCCCTGGCCGTAGGCCTTCTTGTCGTGGATCGTCGCGACCTTCTTGATGCCCTTGGACAGCAGGTACTGCGCCGCGAACGGGCCCTGCACGGCGTCGGTGGTGCAGGTGCGGAAGTAGGAGGCGTACGTGCGCTTCGGCGCCGTCGCGAAGTCGGCGCCCTTGGTCAGCGCGGGGTTCGTGTTCGCCGGCGAGACCTGGACGATCTTGGCCGAGGCGAGGACCGGCTGGACGTTCTGCGCGACGGAGCTGTTGAGCGTGCCCACGACGCCGATGACGGTGCTGTCGCCGGCGAGCGCGGTCGCGGCGTTCTTGCCGGTCTCGGGCTTGGCCTCGTCGTCCTTGGCGTCGACCTTGAGAGTCCACCCGGGGACGGCGCCCGACTCGTTGGCCTGCTTGACCGCCAGCTCGACGGAGTTCTTGATGCCCAGACCCAGGGCCGACAGGTCGCCGGACAGCGGCGCGATGACGCCGATCGTCGCGGTCTTGCCGCCGCCACCCCCGGCGGTGCCGCTGCTGCCGCCGGCGTTGTCGCCGCCGCGGGAGCCGCACGCGGACAGGGCCAGGGACGTCGCGAGGATCGTGACGCCGACCCGGACTGCGGAACGCTGGAGCACAGGTGCCTCCTGTGTGAGATGCGCGCTTCCGGGCGGTCGCCCGGAGTCGACTCGCACGGCGCGAGTGTCAGGAGGCTAAATCCGGCCGCACACGACCCACAGCATTTGGGGGCCCCTGTGGCCAGGTCGTTATCTTTCCTTGGCGCAAACGTAGGCTGGCCCGGTGCCCCGCTCGAGCCCCTCCCGACCCGACTATCGACCCCGGCCCGGCGACATCCCCACGGATCCCGGCGTCTACCGCTTCCGTGACCGCGAGGGCCGGGTCATCTACGTCGGCAAGGCGAAATCGCTTCGCGCGCGGCTCTCCTCCTACTTCCAGGACCCGGCCGCGCTGCACCCGCGGACGGCCACGATGGTGCGCACCGGGGCCGCCGTCGAGTGGACCGTCGTCGCCAACGAGGTCGAGGCGTTGCAGCTGGAGTACTCCTGGATCAAGGAGTTCGACCCGCGCTTCAACGTCAAGTACCGCGACGACAAGTCCTACCCCTATCTCGCCGTGACGATGGGGGAGGAGTATCCGCGGGCGCTCGTCATGCGCGGGGCCAAACGCAAGCACACCCGCTACTTCGGGCCCTACGCGCACGCCTGGGCGATCCGCGAGACGCTCGACACGCTGCTGCGCGTCTTCCCGCTGCGCACCTGCAGCAACGGCGTCTTCCGGCGCGCGCGCCAGGTGGGGCGGCCGTGCCTGCTCGGCTACATCGACAAGTGCTCGGCGCCGTGCGTCGGGCGCGTCGACGAGGCCGAGCACCGCCGGATCGCCCAGGACTTCTGCGACTTCATGGCCGGCGACACCGGCCGCTTCGTGCGGCGGCTGCAGCAGCAGATGCAGGCCGCCGCCGCCGAGCTCGACTTCGAGCGGGCCGCCCGGCTGCGCGACGACATCGGGGCGCTCGAGCGGGCCCTCGAGCACTCGGCGGTCGTCTTCGCCGAGGCGACCGACGCCGACGTCTTCGCCCTCGCGGGCGACGAGCTGGAGGCGGCCGTGCAGGTCTTCCACGTGCGCGGCGGGCGCATCCGCGGGCAGCGCGGCTGGGTGCTGGAACGTCAGGACGAGGACGACCACGAGCTCATCGAGCACCTGCTCACGCAGGTCTACGGCGGGCGCGAGCCCGGCGACGTGCCCCGCGAGGTGCTCGTCTCGACGCCACCGAGCGACCCGGACGCCCTCTCGGCGTGGCTCGGCGACCTCGCCGGGCGGCGTGTCGACCTGCGGGTGCCGCAGCGCGGCGACAAACGCGCGCTCATGACGACCGTCGAACGCAACGCGAGCCAGTCGCTGGCCCGGCACAAGGTGTCCCGCGCGGGCGACCTCACGGCCCGCGGACGGGCCCTGGAGGAGCTGCGCGAGGCCCTCGACCTGCCCGAGGCGCCCCTGCGCATCGAGTGCTATGACGTCTCCCACGTGCAGGGCACCAACGTCGTCGCCTCGATGGTCGTCTTCGAGGACGGCCTGCCGCGCAAGTCCGAATACCGCCGGTTCGCCGTGCGCGGCGACGAGCAGTCCGGCGGGCGCACCGACGACACCGCCGCCATGCACGAGGTGCTGACGCGGCGCTTTCGGCGGCATCGCACCGCGACCGACCGGACGGACGGGGCCACCGAGGGCAGGGAGGCCACCGGGGGCAGGGAGGGCACCGAGGACAGGGAGGGCACCGAGGGCAGGGAGGACACCGAGACGACCACCGGTGTCGATGTCGACGGCGACGTCCGGCCGGGCATCGACCCCGACACCGGCAAGCCGCGGCGGTTCGCCTACGCCCCTGCGCTCGTCGTCGTCGACGGCGGCTTGCCCCAGGTCAACGCCGCCCAGGCGGCCATGGCCGACCTCGGGGTCAACGACGTCGCCGTCGTCGGGCTCGCCAAGCGCCTCGAGGAGCTCTGGGTGCCCGGCAGCGACTACCCCGTGATCCTGCCGCGCACGAGCGAGGGCCTCTTCCTCCTGCAGCGGCTGCGCGACGAGGCGCACCGGTTCGCGATCACCTACCACCGCCAGAAGCGGTCGAAGGCGATGACGGCCAGCGCCCTCGACGGCATCGCCGGGCTGGGCCAGGCGCGGCGCACGGCGCTGCTGCGTCGCTTCCGCAGCGTGTCCGCGATCCGCGCGGCCGGCCTCGAGGAGCTCCAGGAGGTGCCCGGCATCGGTCCCGCGCTCGCCGCGACGATCCACGCCGCGCTGGCCGGCGCGACGCCACAGCCGGCCGTCAACGTCATGACCGGTGAGGTCACCGAGTGAGGCGAACACCGCGGCCGGCACCGTAGCGCCGGGTACCGCACCGACGTCCGCGCCGGCCCGGGTCGGACTCGCTGTTCCCTCTCGACGTCCCCGCCTGCGAAGATGAGCGGGTCTGGAACAGGTCACAGACCCGAAACGAGGTAGACGCCGATGAGCGGCGAGCAGTCCGAGCCGACCCAGGTCGTCATCCTCACCGGCATGTCCGGTGCCGGGCGCAGCACCGCGGCCCACGCCATGGAGGACCTCGGCTGGTATGTCGTCGACAACCTCCCGCCGCAGATGCTCGCCGGGCTCGTCGACCTCGTCAGCAGCCCCGGGGCGGTCCGCCCCCACGTGTCCCGCCTCGCCGCGGTCGTCGACGCGCGCAGCGGCGACCTCTTCGCGGCGTTCCAGCACGCCCTCGTCGACCTGCGCCGAGCAGGCCACGACCCGCGGGTCGTCTTCTTCGACGCCAACGACGAGTCGCTCGTGCGGCGCTTCGAGAGCGTGCGGCGACCACACCCGCTACAGGGGGACGGGCGGCTGCTCGACGGCATCGTCGCCGAACGGGCCATGCTGTCCGACCTGCGCTCCGACGCCGACCTCGTCGTCGACACCTCGGGCCTCAACGTGCACCAGCTCTCCGCCAAGGTCCGCGACGCCATGGGCGGTCGCGCCTCCGCCGCGCGGCTGCGCATCGCGATCGTCTCGTTCGGCTTCAAATACGGCGTCCCGCTCGACGCCGACCTCGTCTTCGACATGCGCTTCCTGCCCAACCCGTTCTGGATCCCGGAGTTGCGGGCACACACCGGCCGGGAGCGTGAGGTGTCCGAGTTCGTGCTGAGCCGGCCCGGGGCCGCCGAGTTCATCGAGCGCACCGTCGACCTGCTCGACACGATGATCGCCGGCTACCTCGCCGAGGGCCGGCGCTACATCACGCTCGCCGTCGGCTGCACCGGCGGCAAACACCGCTCGGTCGCCGTCGCGGAGGAGCTCGCGGTGCGGCTGAGCACGCCGGAGATCGCGACCCTGCTCTTCCACCGCGACCTGGGGCGCGAGTGAGCCGCACGAAGGTCGTCGCCCTCGGCGGCGGCCACGGGCTGGCGGCGTCCCTCGGTGCCCTGCGGCTCGTCACCGACGGCCTCACCGCGATCGTCACCGTCGCCGACGACGGCGGCTCCAGCGGGCGGCTGCGCACCGAATACGACGTCCTCCCGCCGGGCGACCTGCGGATGGCGCTCGCCGCGCTCTGCGACGACTCCGAGTGGGGCCATCTGTGGCGCGATGCGCTCCAGCACCGGTTCCCCGGCGGCGGGCCCCTCGGCGGCCACGCCCTCGGCAACCTGCTCATCGTCACCCTGTGGGACCTGCTCGGCGACACCGTGACCGGCCTGGAGACCGTCGGCCGGCTGCTCGGCGCCCGCGGGCGCGTGCTGCCCATGGCGGCCGTGCCCCTGGAGATCACCGCCCGCGTGCGCGACGCCGACCCGTCGCGGCCCGGCGAGGTCAGCCTCGTGCGCGGCCAGGTGGCCGTCGCGACGACCCCCGGCGAGGTCATCGGCATCGCGCTCGAGCCGACGAACCCGCCGGTCAACTCCGACACCGTGGAGGCCGTGGCCGACGCCGACTGGGTCGTGCTCGGGCCCGGCTCGTGGTTTACCTCGATCATGCCCCACCTCATGGTCCCCGACCTGGCGCGCGCCCTCCGCGACACCCGGGCCCGCCGCATCCTCACCCTCAACCTGCAGCTGAGCACCGGTGAGACCAATGGCTTCTCGGCCGCCGACCACCTCAAGGTGTTCGCCGCCCACGCCCCGGACATGCGGCTCGACGTCGTGCTCGCCGACCCCAGCACCGTCGAGTCGCAGGCCCAGCTCGACCAGCTGCGCGCCACCGCCGCCTCCATGGGCGCCCGGCTCGTCGTCATGCCCGTGTGCCAGGCCGACGACGGGGGCCGGCACGACACCCTCCGGCTCGCCGCCGCCTACCGGGACATCATCGACGCGTGACGTGAGACACCGCCCGTCTCCCGGAGCGGTCCCACATCCCTCACGGTGGCGGAATCGGCTGCGCCAGAAGGGAGCCCAGCGCGCCTCCCGCCGCTATGGGAGTGGTCCGGCGCCCGGGCGGTGCGCCGGATCCGACCCCTCGGATGGCAGGATGACCCCATGGCGATGACGGCGAAGGTGAAGGACGAGCTGAGCCGGTTGCCGGTGACGAAGCCCTGCTGCCGCAAGGCGGAGGTGGCCGCGACCCTGCGTTTCGCCGGCGGCCTGCACATCATCTCGGGGCGCATCGTCATCGAAGCCGAGCTCGACACGGCCAGCGCTGCCCGCCGGCTGCGCGCCGCCCTGCAGGACATGTACGGCACGAGCAGCGAACTCGTCGTCGTCTCCGCCGGCGGCCTGCGCCGCACCAGCCGGTATGTCGTGCGCGTCCTCGACGGCGGGGAGGCCCTCGCGCGGCAGTCCGGCCTCATCGACCTGCGCGGGCGGCCCGTGCGCGGCCTGCCGCCCCGCGTCGTCAACGGCTCCACCTGCGACGCCGAAGCCGCCTGGCGCGGCGCCTTCCTCGCCCACGGCTCCCTCACTGAGCCCGGCCGATCCTCGTCCCTGGAGATCACCTGCCCCGGCCCCGAAGCCGCGCTCGCCATGGTCGGCGCCGCCCGCCGACTCGAGATCACCGCCAAGGCCCGCGAAGTGCGCGGCGTCGACCGCGTCGTCATCCGCGACGGCGACGCCATCGGAGCCATGCTCACCCGACTCGGCGCCCACGACGCCGTGCTCGCCTGGGAAGAACGCCGGGTCCGCCGCGAGGTCCGCGCCACCGCCAACCGCCTCGCCAACTTCGACGACGCCAACCTGCGCCGCTCCGCCCGCGCCGCCGTCGCCGCCGGCGCCCGCGTCGAGCGCGCCCTCGAGATCCTCGGCGACGACATCCCCGACCACCTGCGCGAAGCCGGCCACCTGCGACTCGAACACAAGCAAGCCAGCCTCGAAGAACTCGGCGGCCTCGCCCAACCCCCCATGACCAAGGACGCCGTCGCCGGCCGCATCCGCCGACTCCTCGCCATGGCCGACAAGCGCGCCGTCGAACAAGGCATCCCCGGCACCGAAGCCGTGCTCACCGAGGAGATGCTGGACGCCTGACGCGCGGGGGCATCGCCCCCCGTGGACCCCCGTGGACCCCCGGACTGCGCGGAGCGGGTGATCTGTATCGGTGGGATGGCCGTTTCCAGGGCTGTGGCCACCGGTTGCCCCTAGCGTAGGAAGGGCCCAAGGCCCCGGGTCTTGGTGGGTGGTTGCGGGCGTCTCGCTCTGAAGATTGGGTGGACGTCAGTGTGCTCTGGCCCACGCGGATCTAATAGGGTCGGCACTGATCGTACGAAGAGGTACGAGTTCGCCGCGTAGACGCCGTTCGATGCGTTCGGCGCTTGTGCGACCTGCGCATCTCGACTGACGAGTGTTTCGCAGACCGGAGGGCATCCACTGCCCGACCAACCCTCTAGGAAGGTTCAGCTGTGACTGTACGTGTGGGTATCAATGGCTTCGGACGTATCGGCCGGAACTTCCTCCGCGCCGTTCTGGCGTCGGGGGCCGACGTGGAGGTCGTGGCCGTCAACGACCTCACCGACAACAAGACCCTCGCCCACCTCCTGAAGTACGACTCCATCCTCGGTCGTCTCGACGGTGATGTGACCTACGACGAGGAGTCGATCTCGATCGACGGCAAGAAGATCGCCGCCTTCGAGGAGCGCGACCCCGCCAACCTCGACTGGGCGTCGGTCGGCGCCGACGTCGTCATCGAGTCCACCGGCTTCTTCACCGACGCGACGAAGGCCAAGGCCCACCTCGACGGCGGCGCCAAGAAGGTCATCATCTCCGCCCCGGCGAAGAACGAGGACATCACCATCGTCATGGGCGTCAACGACGACAAGTACGACGGCAGCCAGACGATCATCTCCAACGCCTCGTGCACGACGAACTGCCTGGCCCCGATGGCCAAGGCCCTCAACGACGGCCTCGGCATCACCAAGGGCCTCATGACCACGATCCACGCCTACACGGGTGACCAGCGCCTGCACGACGCGCCGCACAAGGACCTGCGTCGCGCCCGCGCCGCCGCGCTGAGCATCGTGCCCACGACGACCGGTGCCGCCAAGGCCGTCGCCCTCGTGCTCCCCGAGCTCAAGGGCAAGCTCGACGGCTACGCGCTCCGCGTGCCGACACCGACCGGCTCGGCCACCGACCTCACCTTCGAGGCGGGTCGCGAGACGACCGTCGAAGAGGTCAACGAGATCGTCAAGAAGGCTTCGGAAGAGGGTCCGCTCAAGGGCTACCTCACCTACACCGACCAGCCCATCGTGTCCAAGGACATCGAGACCGACCCGGCGTCCTGCATCTTCGACTCCGGCCTGACCAAGGTCATCGGCAACCAGGTCAAGGTCGTCGGCTGGTACGACAACGAGTGGGGCTACTCCAACCGCCTCGTCGACCTCACCGTGCTGGTGGGCTCCAAGCTCTGAGCGCACCGACGACACCGTCGTGAACCACAGCGGCGTGCGCCGGGTGACCACCGATCCGGTGGGCCCGGCGCACGCCGCTTTCGTCGGCCTGCCGCGCCACGGGTGAGACGCGCCGACACCCCGACCACCATGCTCGCGGCGACCCGTCGCGACCCCCTGTGCGAGAGCTAGGAGCACCCCCAATGCAGACCACCGAGGACCTCCTCGCCGGCGACGTGCGCGGCAAGCGCGTGCTCGTCCGTTGCGACCTCAACGTCCCCCTCGACGCCGACCGCAACATCACCGACGACGGCCGCGTGCGCGCCTCCGCGCCGACCGTCAAGCAGCTCGCCGACGCCGGTGCCAAGGTCATCGTCGTCGCCCACCTCGGCCGCCCCAAGGGCGCCCCCGAGGAGAAGTACTCGCTCGCCCCCGTCGTCGGCCGCCTCTCCGAACTCGTCGGCCGCGACGTCAAGTTCGCCACCGACACCGTCGGGGAGTCCGCGCAGGCCGTCGTCGACAGCCTCCAGGACGGCGACGTCGCCCTGCTGGAGAACCTGCGCTTCAACCCCGGCGAGACCAGCAAGGACGAGGCCGAGCGCGGCGCGTTCGCCGACCAGCTCGCTGCTTTCGCCGACGCGTTCGTCTCCGACGGCTTCGGCGTGGTGCACCGCAAGCAGGCCTCCGTCTACGACGTCGCCACGCGGCTGCCGCACTACGCCGGCGCCCTCGTCGGCACCGAGGTCGGGGTGCTCAAGCGACTCACCGAGGACCCGCAGCGCCCGTTCGCCGTCGTGCTCGGCGGCGCCAAGGTCAGTGACAAGCTCGGCGTCATCGCCAACCTGCTCACCGTCGCCGACCGGCTGCTCATCGGCGGCGGCATGGTCTTCACGTTCCTCAAGGCCCAGGGGCATGAGGTCGGCAAGAGCCTCCTCGAGGCCGACCAGGTCGACACCGTCAAGGGCTACCTGGAGGAGGCGAAGGCCAAGGGCGTCGAGATCGTCCTGCCGACCGACATCGTCGTCGCCGACGAGTTCTCGGCCGACTCCCCGCACGAGGTCGTCGCCGCCGACGCGATCCCGGCCGACAAGATGGGCCTGGACATCGGCCCCGAGTCCGCCAAGCTCTTCGCCGACAAGCTCAGCGACACGAAGACGGTCTTCTGGAACGGCCCCATGGGGGCCTTCGAGATGGCTCCGTTCGCGGCCGGCACCAAGGCGGTCGCGCAGGCCCTCGTCGACGTCACGGCCGACGGCGCGCTCACCGTCGTCGGCGGTGGCGACTCCGCGGCCGCGGTGCGTCAGCTCGGCTTCGCCGACTCCGACTTCGGCCACATCTCGACCGGTGGCGGCGCGTCGCTGGAATACCTCGAGGGCAAGACCCTGCCCGGCATCGACATCCTCGGCAAGTAAGCGCCGACCACCTACGAAAGGGCACAGATGACGCAGCGCACCCCGCTCATGGCGGGCAACTGGAAGATGAACCTGGACCACGTCCAGGGCACGCACCTCGTGCAGAAGCTCGACTGGAGCCTCAAGGACGCCAAGCACGACTTCGGCGCGGTCGAGGTCGCGGTGCTGCCGCCGTTCACCGATCTGCGCACCGTGCAGACCCTCGTCGAGGGCGACAAGCTCGAGCTGAAGTACGGCGCGCAGGACCTCTCGCCGCACGACGAGGGCGCCTACACCGGAGACATCTCCGGGGCGTTCCTCGCCAAGCTCGGCTGCACGTATGTCGCAGTGGGCCACAGCGAGCGCCGCGAGGGCCACGGCGAGACCGACGAGCTGCTCAACGCCAAGGTCAAGGCCGCCTACAAGCACGGGCTCATCCCCATCCTGTGCTGCGGCGAGGCGCTCGAGGTGCGCAAGGAGGGGCGGCAGGTCGAGCACGTGCTCGCCCAGATCGAGGCCGACCTGGACGGTCTGCCCGCCGAGCAGGCCAAGGACATCGTCATCGCCTACGAGCCCATCTGGGCCATCGGCACCGGCGAGGTCGCGACCCCGGCCGACGCCCAGGAGGTGTGCGGCGCGATCCGCGGCAAGCTCGCCGAGCTCTACGACCAGGAGCTCGCGGACGGCGTGCGGATCCTCTACGGGGGCTCCGTGAAGTCCTCGAACGTGGCCGACATCATGGCCGAGCCCGACGTCGACGGCGCGCTCGTCGGCGGCGCCTCGCTCAAGGCGGAGGAGTTCGCCGGGATCGCCGGATACCAGCAGGCCAAGGCCTGACGCCTCCCGATCGACACACACGCGTGTCGGGCCCGACGCCCGGCACGCGTGTGGTCGTTGCGGATCCGTCGCAGGCGGTGCAGTATCCTGGTCGTCGGCTTTGCCCGGATGGACCGCGCCTAGACGACAAGAATCGAGTGCCACACCATGGACATCCTGCACATCGCGCTTCAGGTGCTGCTCGTGGCGACCGGTCTCTTCCTCACGCTGCTGATCCTCATGCACAAGGGGCAGGGCGGCGGTATGTCCGAGATGTTCGGCGGCAGCATGCAGAGCACCATGGGCGGTTCCTCGATGGCAGAACGCAACCTCAACCGCATCACGATCACGGTGGCACTGCTCTGGTTGGCGTGCATCGTCGGGCTGGGCCTGCTCACGCGCTTCGCGAGCTGACCCGACCCGATCTGCCCACCTCACCGCGGCGCAGTCGCCGCGCCTCCGTGCTGCGGTCACGGCTCAAGGATTGGTGAAGACAGTGGCTGGATCCAACGTCATTCGCGGAAGTCGCGTCGGTGCCGGACCCATGGGGGAGGCGGAGCGCGGCGAGGCCGCCCCGCGGCTCACGGTGTCCTACTACTGCGCTCGCGGGCACGAGACGTCGCCGAGCTTCGCCGTGGACGAAGGGGCCGTGGTGCCCGAGCTGTGGGACTGCCCGCGCTGCGGCCTGCCGGCGGGACAGGACCAGGCCAACCCCCCGGCGCCCTCCCGCAACGAGCCCTACAAGACGCACCTGGCCTATGTGAAGGAACGCCGCACCGACGCCGACGGCCAGAGCTTGCTCGACGAGGCACTGGGCGCCCTGCGCTCGCGCCGCGGCGGCTGAGGACGAACGGGCGGCGGACCACAGCAGCGCTGGGACGAGGTCCCCGCGTGTGACGACGGCCGCCCGCGTCCGCGTCCGCCGGCGCAGCCCCAGGTCGGCGAGCCCGACGCAGCTCCGGGTCGGCGTGCCCGACGCAGCGTGTCGGTGCTCGCTCCTACAGTGACGCGCGTGTCCGCCAAACCCTCACTGCACCCCGGCATGGGAGCGATCCCGCACGACGACGGAGTCACCTTCCGCGTGTGGGCTCCCCACGCCCGCAACGTCGCTGTCATCGGCGACTTCTGCGACTGGCGCGCGCCCGACAAGACCGCGCTCGCGCCCGACCACGCCCGCGCCGGCACGTGGTCCGGCTTCGTGCCCGGGGCGCGCGCCGGATCGCAATATCGCTTCCTCGTCCGCCGCGGCGGGCCCTACCTGTGGCGGATCGACCCGTTCGCGCGCCAGGTGACGCATAGTCGCGGCAACGCCGTCGTCTTCGACCCCCGCAGCCTCGACTGGGGGAGTCGGCCGTTCGTCAGCCCCGGCTGGGACGATCTCGTCGTCTACGAGCTGCACATCCCGACGTTCGGCGCCCGGCACGGGCGGCGCGGCACGTTCGAGAGCGCGATCGATCGCCTGGACCATCTCGCGTGGCTCGGCGTCACCGCGGTCGAGGTCATGCCGCCGTTCGAGTTCGCCGGCGCCGTGAGCTGGGGCTACAACCCCTCCCACGTCTTCGCGATCGAGAGCTCCTACGGCGGGGCCGATGCGTTTGCGCGCTTCGTCCGAGCCGCCCACGACCGCAGCATCGCCGTCGTGCTCGACGTGGTCCACAACCATCTCGGGCCCACCGACCTCGATCTGTGGCGTTTTGACGGGTGGCGCCGAGGGCGTTACGGCGGGATCTACTTCTACAACGACCGGCGCGCCGAAACCCCTTGGGGTGCCACGAGGCCCAACTACGACCGCAAGGCTGTGCGCAATTTCCTGCGGGACTCGGCGGTCATGTGGCTGGAGGACTTCCGGGTCGACGGGCTGCGCTTCGACGGCACGAACTACATCCGCTCGAGGTGGGGCGACGTGCGCGAGCCCGGCGACTACCTCGGGGCGGGGCACCGCTATCTCGCGGCGCTGACGAGCGATCTCCGCGCGCGCCAGCCGTGGAAGATCCTCATCGCGGAGGACATGCAGGGCGACCCGACGGTGACGCGACCTGTCGAGGACGGCGGCCTGGGCTTCCCTTCGCAGTGGGACGCCGGCTTCGTGCACCCGGTGCGCGTCGCGCTGGAGGCCGCTCACGACGCCGACCGTGATGTCTGCGCCGTCGCCGCCGCCGTGACGGGGCACGGCCTGCGCGCCGCCCACGAGCGGGTCATCTTCACCGAATCGCACGACGAGGTCGCCAACGGCAAGGCGCGCGTGCCGGAGTCCGTGACGCCCGGGGCCGCCGACTCCTGGCATGCTCGCAAGCGCGCGGCGCTCGGCCTGGTGCTCACACTGACCTCTCCCGGGGTGCCGATGCTCTTCCAGGGGCAGGACTTCTGCGAAGACCGGTGGTTCGACGACGTGCGCCCGCTCGACTGGGACAAGGCGCAACGGCACGCCGGCTTCCTGCATCTCATCCGGCATCTCGTCGCGTTGCGGCGCAACCTCACCGACGAGACCGCAGGACTGCGCGGCGTCCACACGCGGCTGTTGCGCGTCGACGCCGACCGCACGGTGCTCGCGTATCACCGCTGGGATCGCGGCGGGCCACGCGACGACACGGTCGTCGTCGTCAACCTCTCGACCGCGCCGATCACCGGCTACGCGGTGGCGATGCCCCGCCCGGGCCGCTGGCGGCTGCGGTGCAACACCGACGCAGCGATCTACGGCGAGGGCTTCGGCGCGGTGCCCGCGTTCGACACCGAAGCCCGAGAGGGCTGGGTCGACGGCTGCCCGCAGTGGGCTCCCGTCGATGTCGGACCGTATGCGGCCCTCGTCTACTCCCAGGACGAGTGACGACCGGCGCGGGCGTCCCCGGTGTCACCGGCGAGGCGAGTGCTCGCCGCACGGCCCGGGCGTCAGGGCATGGTCGTAGGCGTAACGCACGAGGTCGGCGCGCGAGGTGCAGCAGGTCTTGGCGAAGAGATGGTTGACGTGAGTCTTGACGGTGCTCAGGGAGACGTACAGTTCGCGGGCGATCTGGCCGTTGGCGAGCCCGGACGCGATGAGCCGCAGGACGTCGACCTCGCGCTCGGTGAGTCCGTCGGGATGCCGGGCCGCTTGACCGGGCACGTCGGCTCGGGCGGTGCTGAAGTCCTCGGTATTACCGCGATCGGCGAGAGGCGCCTGCGCGGGCGCGCCCCGCACGACAGCGTCGATGACCCGAGCGTCGAGCAGGCTGCGGCCCGCGGCCGCCGCCTGGATCGCTGTCGCCAGGGTCGCCGGGTCGGAGTCCTTGTTGAGGAAGCCGAGGGCACCGGCTCCCAGCGCGGCCCGGATCGTGTCGCCGTCGTCGTAGGTCGTGAGGGCGACCGCGCGGGTCCGCGCCCCGGAGTCGCGCAGTCGTCGGATGCCCTCGACCCCGCCGATGCCCGGCATCCGCAGGTCGGTGAGCAGCACATCGGGGTCGTGTCGAGCCACGAGGTCGAGGGCCTCCTCGGCACTCGCCGCCGTCGCGACGACGACGATGCCCGGCAGGAAGCCCAGCATGGCCCGAAGCCCCTCGCGCACGACGGTCTGGTCGTCGGCGACGACGACGCTGACGCTCTGGCCCTCGTCCGGCGCGGATGTCATGTCGCGAACTCCCATCGAAGGGTCCACCCCTGCTCGGTAGGCCCGGCGTGCAGTCTCCCGCCGGCCGCCTCGACGCGTCGACGCAGCCCGGCGAGCCCGTGTCGGCCGCTGGGATGAGGTCCGCTCTCAGGACCGCCCGCCGGGTCGCGTTCTCGACGCGAGACGACGGACAGCGCCACGGGATCGGCGCTCACCTCGACGGTGCACGCGGGGGAATGGCGCAGCGAGTTCGTCAGCGACTCCATGAGCACGGAACGGGCGAGATCGGCCTGGTCCGGGGGCACGAGCCCCAGATCGCCGGTCAACCGCACCCGCGCGCCCGCGGAGCGAGAGAGCCGATCCGCGGCGACCTCGAACCATGCGGTCAGGCCCTCGGCCGTCGGTCGGCCCCCGGGCAGCCCCGGCGTCGGCTCGGTGCGCGGACGCAGCGACTCGACCGCCTGCCGGGCTTCCACCAGGCCGGACCGGGCCAGCTCGGTCGCCGCATCGAGACGATCCCGCAGCTCGGGCGAGGCCGACTCCGCCCGAGCCTGCAGCGAGGCCGTGGTCAGCGAGACGACGAGCCCGGAGAGGGTGTGCGCCAGGACGTCGTGCAGGCGAGCGCCGATCTCGCGCTGCAGATCGGCCGAAGCCGCCCTCGCGCGCTCGCGCTCGATGACCTCCCGCTGGGCGGCGGCAAGGTCGTCGAGGTCCCGTTGGCGGCGCCGCAGCACCATGAACGCGAAGACGAGCCCGGCGATCACGAGGTTGAGCCCGGCCGACTGCAGGCTCTGACCGTCCTGCCACGACGCGGCCACCACGGCGAGCGACGGCCCGGCCGCCACCGCGACCGCGGGCCAGGGCGGCAGTGAGCGGGCGGCCTGGACGACGACCACGAGGGGCAACCAGATCAGCGCGGGGTGCACGTCGAACGACAGGAGCGCCCCCACGGCCGCGGCCGCGAGGACGACGAGCCCGACGAGGGAGCTGCGCCTGTCGTGTCGCCACACCGGAGGCAACCCGGGACCCTCGAGCACCGCGATGTGGACCACCGAGAACGTCGCGATCGCCACCCAGCCCATCCACAGGCGGGCGCCCGTCACGCCGGGAGCTGCCGACGCGGCCGACCCGACGGCGCCCGCGGCGACAAGCAGTCGCAGCGCCAGCCGGTCGGCGCGGAAAGCCTCGCGGGCGAGCGACTCCATAGGCAAAACGGTCACTCCCGGCACCTGCCGGCCAGAGCCCTGCGGTCGCGTATCGACCCCAGCTCCACCCGGGCTCAACCTCGTCTCCACCCCCGGGCCGAGGCGCGGTGGGCCCCCGCCCAGCCATCGTGGAGCCATGACCACGCAGCTCCTGCTCTCGGCAGCTCCGATCGCCATCGTCATCGCTCTCGTCCTGTGGCGGCAGCTGGCCACGCGACCACTTCGGGACAACCCGTTCAAGGTCCCCGCCGTCCTCGGCGTCCTCGGCCTCTACCAGCTCGCACCGTTCGTTTGGCACGGCTCCGTGCCGCTCGGGCAATGGGTGGCCTTGGTCGTCGCACTCGTTGCGGCGGGCCTCATCGCCGTCCCGCGCGCGGACTCCTACCGGCTGTGGCCGGGGCAGGACGGCATGTGGCTGCGTAGCGGCACGATGCTCACGCTGCTGCTGTGGCTCGCCGCGTTCGGGCTGCACGCGGTGAGCTCGACCCTCGTGCCGCGTCTCTTCGGGGTGACCGGCGGCGCCCCGGCCTTCGACTCGGCGTCGATGTTCGTCTACATCGCGGTGAGCCTCGGCGTGCAGGGGGTGCGCCTCGACCGTCGGCGGCGGGCGCTCAGGGGCGACACCGCTTCCGTCGAGCCGCGCCGGCACGAATCCGGCCTCCTCGGCTTCGAGCCGCCTGTCCTCGGGAGGGTCCAGGATGTGCGTCGCAGCACCCAGCGGCTCACCCCGAGGCGATGAGCAGGCGGGCGGCCCCACCGCCGGCCACCGCGGCCCGACGCCGACGGCGGGAGTCACGCCACGAGTGACGAAGGGAGCCCCTGGTGGGGCTCCCTTCGCTCGTGCTGGGTGTTCGCTCGTGCTGGGTGTGCAGGGGTCGACGGCCTACTGCACCGGCTGCGCCTCGGCGTCGTCGTGGGCCTGGGTGAGCTACCCGTCGGGCGACGGAGCGAGCCCCTGCTCCACCGCCTCGGCCGCGGGCATCGTGCGCCTGTCGTGGAGTCGCCGCAGCCCGTCGTGCAGCACCCGCTCGTAGACCTCGTCGGAGTCGAGGCGGGCGAGCTCGTCGGCGAGGCATTCGGCGTCGGAGCGCCGCGGTAGCGCGACCCGCCGGGTGGGCTGACCGACCTGGTCCAGCGTCGCGATGGCGCCGTCGGGCCGCACGAGGTCGACGTTGCCGGACGCCCGCTCGAGCCGCACGCTGACGAGCCCGGTGCCGGCGGGCGTCCGCGCCCGCGTCACGGGCGCCTCGAGGTAGCTCGCCAGCCATCCGGCGAGGAGGTCGCACGAGGCGGAGTCGAGCCCGCCGGCGACCGTGATCGCCGTGACCGGCTCGTAGGGGGGCTGGTCGAGGGCGGCGGCCAGCAGCCCGCGCCATTTCGTCGTGCGAGTCCACACGAGGTCGGTGTCGCCGTCGACATACGTCTTGGCGCGCGCGGAGATGGCCTTCGGCGGGCTCGGGGAGTGCTCGCTGTCGGTGATCCGCCGCGACGCCAGTTGGCCGATCGGATCCTGCGCCGCGTTCTTCGGGCCCTCGTAGGGCCACCACGCGACGACAGGCGAGTCGGCGAGCAGCAGCGGCAGCACGACCGCCTCGCCGTGCTTGGTGAGCTCCCCGTAGAGGCGCAGCACGACGACCTCGCTCGCTCCCGCGTCGCCGCCGACCCTGATCTGGGCGTCGATGCGGTTGGCGGCCCGTCGGTTGCCGGTGACGACGCACACGATGCGGCTGGGATGCTGGCGGGTCGCGTCCCCCGCGATGTCGAGCGCGCTCTCGGCGTCACGCTCGTCGGTGACGATGATGAGCGTGAGCACCCGGCCCAGCGCCATCGCGCCGACGTCCTCCCGCAGCCGGACGAGCTTCTTGGCCACGGCCCCGACGGACGTGGCAGGCAGGTCGACGATCACGGCATCCTCCAGTGGCGTCCGTCGCGGGCGAGCATCTCGTGGGCGGAATTCGGACCCCAGTGCCCGGAGGCATACGGCTCCGGCACGTTGCCGCATTCGGCCCACGCCCTCGTCACCGGGTCGAGGATCTGCCAGGACAGCTCGACCTCCTGATGCCGCGGGAAGAGCGGTGGGTCACCGAGCAGCACGTCGAGGATGAGCCGCTCGTAGGCCTCGGGGCTGGACTCGGTGAAGGCGCGGCCGTAGCCGAAGTCCATCGTCACGTCGCGCACCTCCATCTGCGCCCCGGGCACCTTCGATCCGAACCGGATCGTCACGCCCTCGTCGGGTTGCACCCGGATGACGATGGCGTTCTGCCCCAGCTCCTCGGTCTCGGTGTCGTTGAAGGGCAGGTGCGGGGCGCGCTTGAAGACGACGGCGATCTCGGTGACCCGCTTCGGCAGGCGCTTGCCCGTGCGCAGGTAGAAGGGCACGCCGGCCCATCGCCGCGTGGCCACCTCGAGCTTGAGCGCCGCGTAGGTCTCGGTGATCGATCCGGGGTCGACACCCTCTTCCTGCAGGTAGCCGATGACCTTCTCGCCGCCCTGCCAGCCGGCGGCGTATTGTCCGCGCGCCGTGGCCTCCTCGACAGGGCCCGCCAGCCGCACCGCCGAGAGCACCTTCTCCTTCTCGGCCCGCAGGTGCTTGGCGTCGAAGGCGACCGGCTCCTCCATCGCCGTGAGGGCCAGGAGCTGCAGGAGGTGGTTCTGGATGACGTCGCGCGCCGCGCCGATGCCGTCGTAGTAGCCGGCGCGCCCGCCGATGCCGATGTCCTCGGCCATCGTGATCTGCACGTGGTCGACGTAGTTGCTGTTCCAGATCGGCTCGTACATCTGGTTCGCGAAGCGCATCGCCAGCAGGTTCTGCACCGTCTCCTTGCCGAGGTAGTGGTCGATGCGGAAGACGGAGTCGGGCGGGAAGACGGTCTCGACGATGTCGTTGAGCGCCCGGGCGCTCGCCAGGTCGTGACCGAAGGGCTTCTCGATGACGACGCGCCGCCACGAGTCGCCGTGCTGCTCGGTGAGGCCGGAGCGCTGAAGCTGCTCGCACACGCCGGCGAAGTTGCCCGGCGGGATCGACAGGTAGAAGGCGTG
Organism: Kineosphaera sp.; assembly: GCA_039812485.1. Lineage (GTDB taxonomy): Bacteria > Actinomycetota > Actinomycetes > Actinomycetales > Dermatophilaceae > Kineosphaera. The sequence continues at coordinate 51,757 of JBDIAP010000001.1, read as the reverse complement.
GTTGCCCCCGGTGCCGCGCTCCTCGTCGAGCCCGCGCAGGGTCGTGGCGAGCTGCTCGAAGGCCTTCGGGTCGTCGAACGTGCCCGGCACGAACCGCAGCCCCTCGGCCAGCTGGCGCCACACCTCCTCCTGGAAGGGGGTGCGGGCGTGGGTGCGCACGGAGTCGTGGACGACGTTGCCGAAGTCCTGGTCCTCCCAGTCGCGGCGGGCGAAACCGACGAGCGCGAAGCCCGGCGGCAGCAGCCCGCGGTTGGACAGGTCATAGATCGCCGGCATGAGCTTCTTGCGGGCCAGGTCGCCGGTGACGCCGAACATCACCATGCTGCAGGGGCCCGCGATGCGGGGGAGTCGTTTGTCGCGCGGGTCGCGCAGCGGGTTCAGGCCGGGACCGAACAGGGTCTGGCTCACTCGTCCTTCGCTTTCGTCAGGGCGGTGTCGACGGAGTCGAGCAGTTGCTCCCAGGAGGCGTCGAACTTCTCGAGCCCCTCCTTCTCCAGCAGCTCCACGACGTCGACGTAGGACACGCCGATGCGCTCGAGATCGTCGAGCACGGCGGCGGCCTGCGCAACACCACCGGTCACGGTGTCGCTCTCGATGTGACCGTGGTCGGCCACCGCGGCGAGAGTCTTGCCGGGCATGGTGTTCACCGTGTCGGGGGCCACGAGCTCGACGACATACATCGTGTCGGGGTAGTCGGGGTTCTTGACGCCGGTCGAGGCCCACAGCGGGCGCTGCTTGTGCGCGCCGTCGTCGGCGAGGTTGGCCCACCGCGGTGTCGCGAAGACCTCCTCGAACGCCTGATAGGCCAGGCGTGCGTTGGCGATGCCGGCCTTGCCCTTGAGCTGCCGGGCCTGCGTGGCCAGCTCGGGGTGCTCGGCGGCGATCGCGTCGAGACGCATGTCGACCTCGGAGTCGACCCGCGAGACGAAGAAGGACGCGACCGAGCGGATGACCGACAGGTCGCGCCCGTGCTCGCGGGCCTGCTCCAGGCCGGTGAGGAAGGCGTTCATGACGCCCCGATAGCGGTCGAGCGAAAAGATCAGCGTCACGTTGATGCTGATGCCCGCCGCGATCGACTCGGCGATGGCGGGCAGGCCCTCGACGGTCGCCGGGATCTTGATCATGACGTTGGGCCGATCGACCGCCTGCCACAGGCGCTGGGCCATCTCGACGGTGCCGGCCTTGTCGCGCGCCAGCCGCGGGTCGACCTCGATCGACACGCGCCCGTCCCGGCCACCGGTGGCGTCGAAGACCGGGCGCAGCACATCGCAGGCGTCCCGCACGTCCTGCGTCGTGATGTCGAAGACCGCGGCCTCGACGTTGGTGCCGGCCCGGGCGAGACGCCGGACCTGGTCGTCGTAGGCCTGGCCCTGCGAGAGGGCCGCGGCGAAGATCGTCGGGTTCGTCGTCACCCCCACGACCCCGGAACTCTCGATGAGCTTCTCGAGCTCGCCGGAGCGAATGAGGGTGCGGTTGAGGTCGTCGAGCCAGATGGAGACGCCGGCCTGCGTCAGCGCCGCGAGATTGCCGGTGTCCACCACGCCTAGTTTCCTTCCTCGAAACCTGCCTGACCTGCGACGGGTCCGTCCCCGCCGGGCACCGCGTGGCCCCCGGCGGCCTGCGCCCGGGCGATCGATTCCTTGGCCGCGGCCACGACGGCCTCGGGGGTGAAGCCGAACTCCCTGAGCAGGGTCTTGCCGTCGGCGGACGCACCGAAGTGGTCGATGCCGATGATCTTGCCGGAATCCCCGACGAGCTCCCGCCAGCCGAGCGGGCTGCCGGCCTCGACGCTGACGCGGGCCCTGACCGCCTGGGGGAGGACCTCCTCCTTGTAGGCGTCGTCCTCGCGCGCGAACCACTCGACGCTCGGCATGGAGACGACCCGGGTCGCGATGCCCTCGCCCTCCAGGGTCTGCGCGGCCTCGACGGCCAGGGACACCTCGGAGCCGGTGGCGATGAGGATGACGTCCGGCGTGGCGGCGGAGCCCTCGACGAGCACGTAGGCCCCGCGGGCCACCCCCTGCGCCGAACCCATCGTCGCGCGATCGAAGACCGGCAGCGCCTGACGGGAGAGGGCCAGGCCGGTGGGCCGCCCGTGCCGCGACAGGATCGACTTCCACGCCTGCGCGGTCTCGTTGGCGTCGGCGGGACGCACGATGTCCAGGCCCGGGATGGCCCGCAGCGCCGCGAGGTGCTCGATGGGCTGGTGGGTCGGGCCGTCCTCGCCGAGGCCGATCGAGTCGTGCGTCCACACGTATATCGCGTCGCACTCCTGGATCGCTCCGAGCCGCACCGCGGGCCGCATGTAGTCGGAGAACACGAGGAACGTGCCGCCGTAGGCCCGGGTCAGGCCCTCGAGCGCGATGCCGTTGACGATCATGCCCATCGCGTTCTCGCGGACACCGAAGTGCAGGGTGCGCCCGTAGGGGTTGCCCTGCCACTCGGACGTCTGGCGGTCGCTGGGGATGAAGGAGGGCTGGCCGCCCATCGTCGTGTTGTTGGACTCCGCGAGGTCGGCCGAGCCGCCCCACAGCTCCGGCAGCACGTCGGCCAGGGCGGTGAGCACCTTGCCGGAGGCGGCGCGGGTGGCGACGCCCTTGGGGTCCGCCTCCCACGTCGGGAAGGCCTCGTCGAAGCCCTCGGGCAGGCCGTGCGCCCGCACCCGGGCGAGCAGCCTCGCCTGGTCGGGGTTGGCCGTGCTCCACGCCTCGAACCGGGCGTCCCAGTCCTTGCGGAGCGTGGCGCTGCGGGCCGCGCGGCTGCCGCGGACATGCTCGATGACCTCGTCGGACACCTCGAACGTCTGCTCGGGGTCGAAGCCGAGCAGCTTCTTCATGCCCTTGATTTCGTCGTCGCCGAGGGCGGAGCCGTGCGACTTGCCGGAGCCCTGCTTGGTCGGCGAGGGCCAGGCGATGACGGTGCGCACCACGATGAGCGTGGGCTTGTCGGTGACCTTGCGTCCGGCCTCGATGGCCTCCATCAGCGCGTCGACGTCCTCGACGTAGTCCGGCGAGGTCGTGCCGTGCTCGCGTCGCCACGGCACGACGCGCACGTCCCAGCCGTAGGCCTCGTAGCGCTTGGCGACGTCCTCGGTGAACGAGACGTCGGTGTCGTCCTCGATGGAGATCTGGTTCTGGTCGTAGAACATCGTGACGTTGCCGAGCTGCTGCGTGCCCGCCAGCGAACTCGCCTCGGCGGAGACGCCTTCCATCATGCAGCCGTCGCCGGCGACGATGTAGATGTGGTGGTCGAAGACGCTCTCCCCGGGGGCGGCGTCGGGGTCGTAGAGGCCGCGCTGGCGGCGCTGGGCCATCGCCATGCCGATGCCGGTGGCCACGCCCGAGCCGAGCGGGCCCGTCGTGAGATCGACGCCCTGCGTGTGGTGCACCTCGGGGTGGCCCGGGGTCTTGGAGCCCCACGTGCGCAGCGCCTGCAGGTCGGCCTTCTCGAGCAGCCCGTCGAAGTAGAGCTGCACGTATTGCGTGAGGCTCGAGTGGCCAGCGGAGAGCACGAACCGATCGCGACCGATCCAGTGTGGGTCGGTGACGTCGTGCCGGACGACCTGCTGGTAGAGCAGATAGGCGAGCGGCGCGAGGCTGATCGCCGTGCCCGGGTGGCCGTTGCCCGTCTTCTGCACGGCGTCGGCGGCCAGGACACGGACCGTGTCGACGGCGCGCACGTCAAGATCGGACCAACCCACGGCGTCCGCTTTCGGCGCCGTCACAGAACGAGTCTCGGAACGATCGGTGGAGGGCTTGTCTGCCACTGGTGCTCTCCTTCTTCGGCTGCGCCACGTCGGCGACGGGCACGGATGCCGAACGCGGAGCGGAGCAGCGAATGGGCGATACGATGTCGGGATCGAGACTATAGGGGCGCACCGACAACGCGATCCAGCGGCTTCCTCCCGCCCCACGAGGCTCTGCCCATAGACTGACGCACGTCCAGGCGCGTGCTCGTGCACAGGAGCGCCGTGAGCACCAAGGTGGAGATCGCACGATGCGGTGGTCGATCGGCGATCACCCGAAGCAGCCAGCCCGTAGCACCCGAGCAAAGGACGACGTGACCGCCCTCCAGCCGCGCCAGAGCCCGTCCTTCGCCGTGCCCACCTCGCGCCGGGCGCGGGTCGCCGACTACATCGCGCTGACCAAACCGCGGATCATCGAGCTGCTGCTCGTCACGACGTTCCCCGTGATGTTCCTGGCCCAGGGCGGCGTCCCGCCGGTCGGGCTCATCGTCGCGACGCTCGTGGGCGGCACCCTGTCGGCGGCCAGCGCCAACACGTTCAACTGCTACTTCGACCGCGACATCGACCGTCTCATGCACCGCACGGAGAACCGTCCGCTGGTCACCGGCGTCATCTCCCCGGGGGCGGCCCTCGCCTTCGCGTTCGCGCTGGGCCTGGCGTCGGTGCTCGTGCTCGGGCTCGGGGTCAACTGGCTCTCGGCGTGGCTGTCGCTCGGGGCGATCGCTCTCTACGTCGTCTTCTACACGCTTCTACTCAAGCGCCGCACGGCCCAGAACATCGTCTGGGGAGGCGTCGCGGGGTGCATGCCGGTGCTCATCGGCTGGAGCGCGGTGACGAACTCGCTGGCCTGGGCGCCGGTGGTGCTCTTCCTCGTCGTGTTCTTCTGGACCCCGCCGCACTACTGGCCGCTGTCGATGCGCTTCAAGGACGACTACGCGGCCGCGGGTGTGCCGATGCTGCCGGTGCTCGCCAAGGACGTCACCGTGGCCCGGCAGATCGTCTCCTACGCCTGGGCCACCGTCGCCGTCTCGCTGCTGCTCGTGCCCGTGGCCGGTATGGGCTGGATCTACCTCGTTATCGCGGTGCTCGCGGGCGCGGTCTTCGTGCGTGAGGCCCACGTACTGCTGCGCCGGGCCGGCTCCCCGGAGAACACGACGCTGGCGTCGCTGCGGCCCATGCGTCTGTTCCACTTCTCGATCAGCTACCTGACGATCCTCTTCGTCGGCGTCGCCGTCGACCCGCTGCTGCACCTGCCACTGCCCTGGTGACTGCGGCGGTCGGGGGCGCGGCGCGCAGGGTCGGCGATCACCACCTGGCCTCCAGGGGCGTGCACTCCGGCAGAGGGGTCAGGGGTCGCACGCTGCCCGGGCCGGTGCCGCGGCGCTCCCACCACGTGCCGCCCTCGGGGCTCGCCGCCACGACGTAGTCGGCGCGCAAGGCGGCGAGCAGGCCAGGGGCGCCGGACTGCACGTAGGGCGCCGAGAAGTCGTCGACGAAGACGTAGGCCGGTCGCGCGCAGGTGAACTCGCGCTCCACCTCGCGCCAGACCGCCGGGGTGAGGAACTCCGAGGACCAGCCGATGATCGGCACGGCCTGGCGGGCGTCGAGTCGGCGGTAGACGCGCGGGTCACCGAGCACGTAGATGCCCGAGCCCGGTCCCACGAGCCCCGCGACGGGGGCGGCCAGAGTCGCGGCGCTGCTGCCGCTCATCATCTCGGCGAAGTCGTCGGCGGCCGCGGGGTCGAGCTGGGGGCGCACGATCGACGCGGTCCGCACGAGCGCGACGACGCCCTGCGACCCCGCGAGGGCGGCCACGCAGGCCACGGCCATGGCGACGGTGAGCACCCGCGGCTCGCGCCAGCGTCGCGCCATGACGTCGACGCCCAGCAGCGCCGGGATGCCCAGCAGCACGGCATACGTCAGCAGCCTGCGGCCGGTGAGGTATTGCGTCGCGACGCAGGCGCTGAACACGGCCGTGGCCAGCAGCAGCGTCGCTCCGGCAGGCGCCCAGCGGCGACGCAGACCGGTGCTCGCGGAGATCGCGCGCAGCGCGACGAGGGTGCCGAGCACCGGCACGCACAGGTAGCGGGCGGCCGTCGTCAGCAGGTAGGCGAGCGCGCCGGGCCGGTGCAGCGAGTCGAGGGCGGCGATCTGCCGGGGCAGCTCGATGCTCGTGAACCAGGCGACCCCGAGCACGTCGTGCCCCACGAGGTAGGCGAGTGTCGCCCCCAGCGGCACCGCCGCCCCCACCCCGTAGCAGGTGAGCCGCCCGAGCACGGCCCCCGCCCCGGCCTGGCGTCGCAGGAGCACGACCAGCGCGCCGGCCAGCAGGGTCAGCGGCAGCACGACATACATGGTCTTGAGGACGGCGAGCGCGCCCGCGGTGAGACCCGCGACCAGCCACGGCAGGGCGGCGCGCCAGGTCAGCCCGCCCGTGAGCCGGTCGTCGGGGTCGTCGAGGAGCCCGGTGAGCACGACGTGGACGACGAGCAGCGGCACCGCCAGGCCCTCGACCTGCCCCACCCCGGCGCGGTAGGCGAGCAGCAGGTAGGGCGCGAAGACCAGCAGCGGCCCGATGACCTGGGTGATGGGGTGCGCGTGCACCCGCCGCAGCTGCCGGTGCAGGAGCGCGCCGGCCGCGAGCACGAGCAGGACCTCGAGGAGCCGGGGCCCGGCCTGAGATCCGGTGAGCGCCTCGCCGGCCTGGTAGAACCAGTAGATCCCCGGCTGCTTGATGTCCCAGAAGTCGCGGTAATAGACCCCGCCGTCGGCGAGGGTCTGCGCGCCGAGGTGGAAGAGCGCCTGGTCGCCGTCCATCGGCCAGACCAGCAGCAGGCCGGCCGGCGCGGCGAGCAGCGCGAGGGCCGCGGCCAGGAGGCCCAGGGGTCGGCGGTCGACGGGACCGCTCCCGATGATGTCCCCTCGACGCGTTGACGACGTCACGCACTGCCCCCCGGCATAGCCCTGCGGTGACACCGCGCATGCCCCCCGACACGTGGCGCGGCGTGCGTCCATGACTGGACGGCCGTCCCAGACTAGGAGGGGTGACGCCTGCGTGTGGGTCGTCGCCGGCCCGGTCGGTGGTGCCGCCGGGCCGGCCCGGCGGCGGCAACGATCAGCGGCGCCGCAGCGAGAGAACGCCGTTCGTCACCGCGAGCACGAAGAGCGCGGCGAGCAACATGTGGGCGAGCACGATGACGGCCGGCAGCCCGGTGAAGAACTGCACGTAGCCCAGCACGCCCTGCAGCGCGGTGACGCCCAGGACGATCGCCCACGCGCGGGCCGGGCGCCCGGCCTTGCGGGTCAGCACGCAGGCCAGCCAGACGGCCACCGCGAGCCCGACGAAGAGCATGACGGCGTCGGCGTGCAGCCACGAGATCATGCGTGGGTCGAGCCCGTTGCGCTGGGGTTTGGCCGCGTCGCCGGAGTGTGGGCCCGAACCGGTGACGAAGGTGCCGAGCACGACGATGACGCCGGCGAGCGCGGCCGTGGCCCAGGCCACCCGGGCGACGACGGGGGGCACGGTGGGCGCGGGCGCGTCGTCACCCTCGTGCAGGCGATGGACCAGGTAGCCCGACACGGCGACGAGCGCGGCCGAGATGACGAAGTGCAGCGAGACGACGAAGGGGTTGAGGTCGACGCGCACGCTGATGCCCCCGACGATCGCCTGGAGCGCGATGCCGGCCAGCAGGAGCCACGCCGGCAGCCGGAATCCGACGCGGTGGGCGAGCGGCCGATAGACCGCCCACAGCAGCGCGATCGCGGCGATCGCGAGCACCCCGGTCAGGGTGCGGTTGCCGAACTCGATGTAGGGGTGGAAGGACGTGGCCGTCTCGCGGGTCGGGGTGTAGGACCCGGGCACGCACTGCGGCCACGTGGGGCAGCCGAGCCCCGATCCGGTGAGACGCACGAGCCCGCCGGTGACGATGATGCCGATCTGGCACACGAGGTTGAGCACGAAGATCGCCGGCACCCAGCGGGCCCCCGATCCGCGCGGTGCCCACGGCGAGCCCCCGTCGCCGGAGTGCGCGGCCGACGGGCCGGCGTGGGCGGAGCGGGGGAGGGCGGGCGCATCGGACACGCCCCGACTCTATGCCGGACCAGTAGCCGGGGGCGGGGCGACCCGAGGAAACGGACCCTTCAGTCGGACCACCGGAACGTGCGCAGGCATCCGGCCGTGGCCGCGAGCCCCCAGATGAGTAGCACGATCGCCGAGCCCGCGTCGAAGGTGCCGAACTGCAGCGCCGCCCGCAGCCCGTCGCCGAGGCCCGCCGAGGGCAGCAGCGCGACGACGCTGCGCACCGGCTCCGGCATGAGCGTGTGCGGCACGACGAGGCCGCCCGCGCCGAGCAGCAGCACCCACAGCAGGTTGGCGATGGCGAGCACGGCCTCGGCGCGCACGATGCCGGCGAGCAGGAGCGCGAGGGCCACGAAGGTCCACGTGCCGAGCAGCCAGAAGACGATCGCCTGCGGGAGGCCGAACGGCTGCGGCCGCCACCCCAGCGCGAGCCCGAGTCCGGCGAGCACGAGCACCTGCAGCGCCTCGACGATGAGCACGGCCAGCGCCTTGCCCGCGAGCAGGCCGGAACGCCCCAGCGGCGTGGCACCGAGCAGCCGCAACACCCCGTAGCGGCGGTCGAAGCCCGTCGAGATCGCCTGTCCTGTGAAGGCCGTCGAGACGATCGCGAGCGCGAGCACGCCCGGCACCGCGACGTCGATGCGGCGTCCGGGGCCGAGGTCGGGGGTCTGGGTCAGGGCGAGCCCCACGAGGGCGAGGACGGGCAGCACCAGCGCCACGAGCAGCTGCTCACCGTTGCGGAGCAGGGTGACGGCTTCGAAGCGCGCCTGCGCGGCGACGCGTCGGGTCGGGGGAGCGGCGGTCATGACGAGCCCCTTCCGCCGGTGAGGGCGAAGTAGACGTGTTCGAGACCGGCCGCGCCGGCGACCTTCGCGAGCGTGCCCTGGGCCACGACCCGACCGGCGGCGACGATGACGACGTCGTCGGCGAGGCGGGCGGCCTCGTCGAAGGAGTGGGTCGTGACGACGAGCGTGACGCCGGAGTCGCGCAGCGAGCGCAGCAGGTCCCACGTGTCGAGGCGGGCATGCGGGTCGAGGCCGGCTGTGGGCTCGTCGAGGAAGGCGACCCGCGGGCGGCCGACGAGGGCGGCGGCGAGGGCGACGCGCTGGCGCTGCCCCCCGGAGAGCCGCCGCACCGGGGTGGTCGCGAAGCCGGTGATGCCGAGTCGGTCGGCGAGCTCGTCGGGGTCGTGCGGGTCGACATACAGCCGGGCCAGATGCCGCAGGAGGCGCCGGGCACCGACGGTGTTGGGCAGGCCGCCGTCCTGGAGCATGATGCCGACGCGGGCGCGGTGGTCGGGATCGGCGCCCCACGGGTCTTCGCCCAGCACCCTCACCGAGCCCGCATCGGCACGGGTGAGCCCGAGCAGGCACGAGATCGCGGTCGTCTTGCCGGCGCCGTTGGGGCCCAGCATCGTCGTGATGCGTCCCGTGCCGGCCGACCATGTCATGTCGTCGACGGCCCTGACCGGCCCGAACGCCTTGCACAGCCCCTCGACGACGACGCAGGGCGCGGGCTCGGCCCCCTGGCCGGGCCGCAGGCGATCGTCGGGCGTGGCGGCGGGGTCGGGGGGCGCGGGCACGTCGGCGAGTGTAGGGCTCCCGAGGCCCGCAACCGGAGGTAAGGCGCACCTTACTAGTGGAGTCGCTCCGAATTAGATAAGAATGGCGTTGTGTTTATCGGCGCAGCCGCGGAGCAGTCGCCCGGGACCCCCCGGCGCGAGCGCTCCGTCGCGCCTCGAGCCGCCACGCCCACCGCCATGCCCACGGGTTCGCCCACGGGTGCGCCCACGGCGATCGGCGGGCCGCCCGTCACCGACGATCCGCGCACCCGCGACCGCGTGCTCGCCGACGTCATGCGCCTCGGCCCGGTGACCGCCGCCGAGCTCGCCGCGCGCCTCGACCTCACGCCGACGGCCGTGCGCCGGCACCTGGAGCTGCTCACGGAGTCCGGCGACATCGCGCCGACCGACGCGGGTTCGCGGCCGGCGCGCCGGGGGCGAGGCCGCCCCGCCCGCGCGTATGTCGTGACCCCCGCCGGCCACCGCCGGCTCGACTCCGACTCCGCCGACGTCGCGACGCAGGCGCTGCGGTTCCTGGCCCGCCGGGCCGGGTCGAGCGCGATCGAGGAGTTCGCCCGGGAGCGGTTCGCCGAGCTCGAGTCGAGGTATGCCGACACGGTCGCCGCCGCCGGCGCCGACCCGCAGGCCCGCGCCCAGGCCCTGGCCGGCGCACTGACGACCGACGGTTTCGCCGCCAGCGCCCGGCCGGTGGGAATGGACACCCCCCTCGCGGGCGTTCAACTATGTCAAGGTCATTGCCCCATGCATCGCGTGGCGGCGGAGTTCCCGGAGCTCTGCGAGGCGGAGACGGCCGCGTTCGCCCGGCTGCTCGGGGTGCACGTCCAACGGCTGGCCACGATCTCGGGCGGGGAGCACGTGTGCACGACGTTCGTGCCGGCCGGGCTCGGGCCGCCGGGCGAGCGGGCCGCGAACCTCCTACCGCTGCAGGACATCTCCGCCGATACGCGGCGGACCCCCGGCACGCACGACCCCGCCGGCACCGAGCACGACCCCACGAACGAGGAGAGGACACCGCGATGAGCACGAACATCGAGGAGCTCAACCCGGGCCTGAAGGACCTCGGGCGCTACGAATACGGCTGGGCCGACAGCGACGCCGCGGGCGCCGCGGCCAAGCGCGGCCTCAACGAGGACGTCGTCCTCGACATCTCGACCCGCAAGGACGAGCCCACGTGGATGCGCGACCTGCGCCTCAAGGCGCTGCGCCTCTTCGGCAAGAAGCCGATGCCGCACTGGGGCTCCGACCTCACGGGCATCGACTTCGACAACATCAAGTACTTCGTGAAGTCCACCGAGAAGCAGGCCACGACGTGGGACGAGCTGCCGGAGGACATCAAGAACACCTACGACCGGCTCGGCATCCCCGAGGCCGAGAAGCAGCGCCTCGTCGCCGGCGTCGCGGCCCAGTACGAATCCGAGGTCGTCTACCACCAGATCCGCGAGGACCTGGAGGAGAAGGGCGTCATCTTCGTCGACACCGACACCGGCCTGCGCGAGCACGAGGACATCTTCAAGGAGTACTTCGGCTCGGTCATCCCGCCCGGCGACAACAAGTTCGCCGCGCTCAACACCGCCGTGTGGTCCGGTGGCTCGTTCATCTACGTCCCGCCGGGCGTCCACGTCGACATCCCGCTCCAGGCCTACTTCCGGATCAACACCGAGAACATGGGCCAGTTCGAGCGGACGCTCATCATCGCCGACGAGGGCTCCTACGTGCACTACGTCGAGGGCTGCACCGCGCCCATCTACACATCCGACTCGCTGCACTCCGCGGTCGTCGAGATCGTCGTCAAGAAGGGCGCCCGCGTGCGCTACACGACGATCCAGAACTGGTCGAACAACGTCTACAACCTCGTCACCAAGCGCGCGACCTGCGAGGCCGGCGCGACGATGGAGTGGGTCGACGGCAACATCGGCTCGAAGGTGACGATGAAGTATCCGGCCGTCTTCCTCCTCGGCGAGCACGCCAAGGGTGAGACGCTCTCGATCGCGTTCGCCGGCGAGGGCCAGCACCAGGACGCCGGCGCCAAGATGGTGCACGCCGCGCCCTACACGTCGAGCTCGATCGTCAGCAAGTCGGTCGCGCGCGGTGGCGGGCGGACCTCCTACCGGGGGCTCGTGCAGATCATGGAGGGCGCCGCGCACAGCAAGTCCTCCGTCGTGTGCGACGCGCTGCTCGTCGACAACATCAGCCGGTCCGACACCTACCCCTACGTCGACGTCCGCGAGGACGACGTGCAGATGGGCCACGAGGCCACGGTCTCGAAGGTGAGCGAGGACCAGCTGTTCTACCTCATGTCCCGCGGGATGGCCGAGGACGAGGCGATGGCGATGATCGTCCGTGGCTTCGTCGAGCCGATCGCCCGCGAGCTGCCGATGGAATACGCCCTCGAGCTCAACCGCCTCATCGAACTGCAGATGGAAGGAGCAGTGGGCTGATGCCCCTGGTCAGCAAGGAAGCCAGCAACGTCACCGCGACGCAGGTGCCGGTGGACGCCGGTGACGCGCCGGTCATCGGCACGCCGGGTCGCGACGCGCCGGGTCAACTGCAGCAGGCCATCACCCACGGCGGCGCGCCGGTCATCGTGCCCGAGCAGTCCCGCGGCGAACGCCTGCGGTCGTGGTCGGCCGCCGACTTCCCGCGGCCGACGGGGCGCGAGGAGGACTGGCGCTTCACGCCGGTCGACCGGCTCGGCGAGCTGCTCGCCGACGGTAGCGGGACCGGTCACCTGACGTGGACCCCGGAGCTGCCCGAGGGCATCACCCTGACGCCGATCGACGCGCAGCGGGCCCGTGAGCTGTCGCCGATGCCCCCGGCCGACCGCCCGGCGGCCCTGGCCTACGAGCGCTCCGGCGGCGCGATGCACCTCGACATCCCTGTCGAGGCCGACGTCACCGAGCCGATCCGCGTCACGCTCGACGGTCAGGGCGGCGACCCGGTCTTCGGTCATCTCGTCGTCACCGCGGGCCGGCACAGCCGCGCGACGGTCGTGCTGGAGCACACCGGCAGCGCCGCCTACTCGGGCCTGCTGTCGGTCGTCACCGGCGACGGCGCGGACCTGTCGATCGTCAGCCTGCAGGAGTGGCAGGACGACGCGCTGCACCTGCACCAGCAGGACGTCGTCGTCGGGCGCGACGCGACCGTGCGGCACATCGCCGTCACCCTCGGCGGGCGGATCGTGCGGATCTGCACGAACGCGCAGTACGCGGGCCCGGGCGGCTCGTTCGAGGGCCTCGGCGTCTATTTCGCCGACTCCGGTCAGGACCTCGAGCACCGGCTCTTCGTCGACCACGAGGCGCCACGCTGTCGCAGCAACGTCGAATACAAGGGCGCGCTGCAGGGCGAGAGCGCTCACACGGTCTGGGTCGGCGACGTGCTGATCCGCGCCGCGGCCGAGGGCACCGACACCTACGAGCTCAACCGCAACCTCGTGCTCACCGAGGGCGCGCGCGCCGACTCCGTGCCGAACCTCGAGATCGAGACCGGCCAGATCGAGGGGGCCGGGCACGCCTCGGCCACCGGCCGGTTCGACGACGAGCAGCTCTTCTACCTCATGTCCCGCGGCGTCCCCGTCGCCGAGGCCCGCCGGCTCGTCGTGCGCGGCTTCTTCGCGAGCATCGTCGCGCGCATCGGGATCGAGGACGTCTCGGCCCGGCTCATGGAGGCCATCGACGCCGAGCTCGAGCTGTCGATCGCGCTCGCGCAGCGCGCGCCGGGCCAGGAGCTCGAGTCCGCATGAGCGAGAGCGCCGTGGACGCCTACGAGTTCGTCTGCCGCATCGAGGAGTTGCCGGCCCCGGGGGCTGCGCTCGCCGAGATCGGCGGCAAGCGGGTCGCGCTCGTGCACACGACATCCGGCGTCGTGCACGCCGTGCAGGACGAGTGCACCCACGGCGCCGTGAGCCTCTCCGAGGGCGAGGTCGAGGGCGACACCATCGAGTGCTGGCTGCACGGCTCGCGGTTCGACCTCGACACCGGGCGGCCCCTGTGCCCGCCGGCCACGGTCCCGCTCGCCGTCTACGACGTCCAGCTCCGCGGCGACGACGTCTTCGTCGACGTCACCACCATCACGAACCAGACTGCGAACCAGAAGAACTGAGGAGCAATGCCTTCCACGCTCGAGATCAAGGACCTGCACGTCAGCGTCGACACCGAGAACGGCCCCAAGGAGATCCTCAAGGGCGTCGACCTGACCGTGCGCGCCGGTGAGACCCACGCGATCATGGGCCCCAACGGCTCCGGCAAGTCGACCCTCGCCTACAGCATCGCGGGACACCCGAAATACACGATCACCTCCGGCTCCGTCACCCTCGACGGGCAGGACGTGCTCGCGATGAGCGTCGACGAGCGCGCCCAGGCCGGTCTCTTCCTGGCCATGCAGTATCCGGTGGAGGTGCCGGGCGTCTCGGTGAGCAACTTCCTGCGCACGGCCAAGACCGCCGTCGACGGCGAGGCCCCGAAGCTGCGGCACTGGGTCAAGGACGTCAAGACCGCGATGAGCCGACTCAAGATGGACCCCTCCTTCGCCGAGCGCGACGTCAACGCCGGATTCTCCGGAGGCGAGAAGAAGCGCCACGAGATCCTGCAGATGGAGCTGCTCAAGCCCAAGATCGCGATCCTCGACGAGACCGACTCCGGCCTCGACATCGACGCGCTGCGGGTCGTCTCGGACGGGGTCAACCGCGCGAAGGAGGAGACCGACCTGGGGGTGCTGCTCATCACGCACTACACGCGCATCCTGCGCTACATCAAGCCCGACTTCGTGCACGTCTTCGTCGACGGCCGCGTGGCGGCCGAGGGCGGCCCGGAGCTGGCGGACGAGCTGGAGGCCGAAGGCTACGACCGCTACCTGACGGCCGGCTTCGAGCCCGCGCCCGCGACCGCCTGACCGGCTCCCTGCCAGCCCGCCGCCCCCCTGGATGGACCCCCTGGATGGAAAGGAAGACCGTGCCGGCCTTCACCGATGCCGAGCTCGCCGCGCTGCGGGCGGATTTTCCGATCCTGGCGCGCACGGCCCGCGACGGCCGCCCGCTCGTTTACCTCGACTCGGGGGCGACGACGCAGAAGCCGCGGGTCGTGCTCGACGCCGAGCGCGACTTCTACGAGCTGCACAACTCCGCGGTGCACCGCGGAGCTCACCTGCTCGCCGAGGAAGCGACCGACGCCTTCGAGTCGGCCCGTAGCAGGGTCGCGGCCTTCATCGGCGCGCCGGCCCGCGAGCTGGTCTTCACCCGCAACGGCACCGAGGCCATCAACCTCGTCGCCTACGCCCTGAGCAACGCCTCGGCCCCCGGGGCCCTCGACGGCGTCGATCCCGAACTCGCGCGGCGCCTGACGATCGGGCCGGGCGACGAGATCGTCGTCACCGTCATGGAGCACCACGCCAATCTCGTGCCGTGGCAGGAGCTGGCTCGCCGCACCGGCGCGACTCTGCGGTGGGTGTCCGTGCTCGACGACGGGCGGCTCGACGTCGACGGTTATGACGACGTGCTTTCCGAGCGCACCAAGGTGGTCGCGTTCACGCACGTGAGCAACGTGCTCGGCACCGTCAACGACGTGTCGGCGATCGCGGCCAAGGCCCGGGCCGTCGGCGCGCTCACCGTGCTCGACGCGTGCCAGTCGGTGCCGCACCTGCCCGTCGACGTCGGCGCGCTCGGGGTCGACTTCGTGGCGTTCACCGGGCACAAGCTGCTCGGGCCCCTCGGCATCGGTGCCTTGTGGGGGCGCTACGAGCTGCTCGAGGCTATGCCGCCCTATGTCACGGGCGGCTCGATGATCGAGCTCGTGACGATGGAGGGGTCGACCTACGCGCCGCCGCCGCAGCGCTTCGAGGCCGGCGTGCCGATGGCCGCCCAGGCCGTCGGGCTCGCCGCCGCCTGCGACTACCTCAGCGGTCTCGGCATGGAGCGGGTCGCCGCGCACGACCGCGAACTCGTCGCCCACGCGCTGACGGTGCTGGGGGAGCGGGACTGGGTGCGCACGCTCGGCCCGTCCGACCCCGCGATCCACGCCGGCGCCGTGGCGTTCACCGTCGAGGGGGTGCACCCGCACGATGTCGGGCAGATCCTCGACCACGAGGGCGTCGCCGTGCGCACCGGGCACCACTGCGCGTGGCCGCTGCACCGGCACCTGCGGATCCCGGCGAGCACGCGGGCCAGCTTCTCGGTCTACACGACGCACGACGAGATCGACGCGCTCGCGGCGGCCCTCGACCGGGTGCCGCAGGTCATGGGGGTGGGGGTGTAGATGGACCTCTACCAGGAGCTCATCCTCGACCACAGCAAACGGCCGCACCACGCGGGGCTGCGCGAGCCCTTCGACGCGCAGACCCACCAGATCAACCCGACGTGCGGCGACGAGGTGACCCTGCGGGTGCGGCTCGAGCCCAGCCCCGAGGCCGGCCTGGACGCCGTCGTCGCCGACGTCGGCTACGACGCGATTGGGTGCTCGATCTCCATGGCCTCGACGTCGATCCTCGCCGAGGAGTCGGTGGGGCACACCGTGCGCGAGGCCCTGGCCACCTACGGCGCGATGCGGGCGATGCTCACGAGCAAGGGCGCCGACCCCGGTGACGAGGACGTCATCGGCGACGGCGTCGCGCTGGCGGGCGTCGCCAAATATCCGGCCCGCGTCAAGTGTGCGCTGCTCGGCTGGGTCGCCTTCACCGATGCCCTCGCTCGCGCGGGCATCGACATCTCGGGTGGCTCAGACGCCGCCGCGACCGCTTCGTCCCCCGTCACGACGCCGCAGGAGGCGACCTCATGACCGAACAGAACACTCTGCAGACCCAGCCCGCGCAGGGCCCCACCCCCGCCAGCGCCGCCGACGTCGAGGAGGCGATGCGCGATGTCGTCGACCCCGAGCTCGGCATCAACGTCGTCGACCTCGGCCTCGTCTACGGGGTGACGATCGACGCCGACGGCCACGCGATCATCGACATGACCCTGACGTCGGCCGCGTGTCCGCTGACCGACGTCATCGAGGACCAGACGGCCTCCGCGCTCGAGGACGTCACGACGTCGCACCGCATCAACTGGGTGTGGATGCCGCCGTGGGGTCCGGACAAGATCACCGAGGACGGCCGCGAGCAGCTGCGGGCGCTGGGCTTCAACGTCTAGGCCTTCACCGTCTGGGCGTTCACCGTCTTAAGCATTCACCGTCTTAAGCCTTCACGGTCTTACGCCTTCACGGTCTACGCATCCGGCCGGACCGCCCGGGCGGTCCTGACAGCGGCGAGGGCTGGGGTTCGAGGAGAATCCCAGCCCTCGCCGCTGTCGTCGTAGGCGGCCGGGATTTTGCGAGTTCCCGCACCGGCGCGTCAGATTCGCCGTCGAGCGCATCAGGGTTAGCGTTTCGCCGGGACGTCGTGGGCGCGGCGAACTACGCCGTTCCTCCTCGATGCCCGGTCGTCGCGTTCCGCCCCCACAACTCGCGCACCGTTCCTCGAAGGGGAAGCACATGCACGCTCTCGTCACGGCCGGCGAAGGCCTCAACCTCGGACAGACGAGCTTCAACACCAGCGCTGTCCTCACCGTCATCGGCATCGTCACCGGCACGATCCTCGTCATGCGCGGCTGGTCCGCGCTGCGCGCCGAGCGCATGCCTTACAGCGAGATGGGCATGATGATCGCCCAGAACGTGCTCGGCATCACCCTCATCTGCCTCGGGCTCGGCATCTACACGGTGCTCGCGGCCATGAACGGCCTGTTCTCCTTCTTCTTCAACAGCGCAGGCTGAGCGATGATCGCCGCGCCGGACGACCAGGTGTGGCGCCTCGAGGGCCGCTGGCTCGCCATGCCGGGGCGGGCTCGCTACCGCATGTATGTCATCGGGGTGCTGCTGGGGGCGATGGTCTTCGTCGTCCTCGCGCCGCTGTGCATCGCGGCGTGGGTCTGGGCCGGGCTCGGCCCCTTCACCGTCGTCGCCGCGCCCGCGACCGCCGCCCTCCTCGCCGGCACGGCCGCGCAGACGGTGTGCTCGGCGCTGTCCCGCCACTACACGCCCACGACGCGGCTCGACTACTGGGCCGACCAGGCCGTCAAGATGGCGCGCACGCCGCGACCGGGCGCACCCGCCGTCGAGCGCGACATGAGCCTGCCCCCCTCGGCCGTGCGGCGCGGCGAGCGCGTCGTCGCCGTCGCCCTCCCCGACCACCTCAGGAGCACCCCCTATGACTGCGACCTCGCCTGCCCGGGCCGAGCAGGCACCGCGGCGCCTGCTCGACCGGGCACTCCTGACGCGGCTGCGTGAGCTGACCCGCCCGGCCCCGCAGTCGCTCTCGACGCGGTGGATACACCGCAACCTCGTCATCACCGCCGACGGGACATGGGCCTACTACCTGTCCGGATCGTTCTACTGGTTCGGGGCGGGAAGCGCAGAGCGCGACGCCCACCTGCGCAGCCAGGCCGAGCGCTGGTCCGAGCTCGTCGGGCACCGGGTGTGGCTGCGCGGGCTGCACGTGCCGGACCCCTCGGGGCTGTGGGCCGAGCGGATGCTCGCCGAACACCCGGGCGCGAGCCCGGGATTCCGCGAACTCATCGAGTCGGCGGAGCGCTGGAAACGCGTCGAGTTCGCCGAGACCGCACCGGCGCTCGTCATCGGGGTGCGGCTGAGCACGAGGCCGGTGCCCCGGGAGCACCTGCCGAAGGTGCTCGGCGAGGCCAGCACGAGCCCACGCCTCGGCACGATCCAGGAGGTCGCCGACGCCTACGCCCGGGTCAGCCGCGGCCTCGCGCGCGAGGGGCTGCGGGCGAGCCCGCTCTCGCCGGCCGGGCTCGACTGGGTCTATGCCCAGACGCGCGCCGCCGGGCACACACTGCCCGAGCCCGGAGCCCTGGACCGCGCGGACGGCTGGAACGCCCCCGACATCGAGGTGCGTGCCACCCAGGGCGAGGACGAGGTGACCGTGCGGGTCCGCGCCACCGTCGACGGTCGGGGACGGGACCGCTACGTGCGCGTGCTGCGGCTGTCGGCGTCGAAGGAACGCGACACCGACCGCGTGCCGCCGTGGCTCTCGTGGTTCGCCCAGCACCCGGCCAAGCCGGAGTTCGCCGCCTGCTACGACGTCATCCACGGCCGCGACCTGGCCCGCAACGCCGACGACCGGCTCTTCCACAACAGCAACGTCGCGACCGAATACCGCCGCCACGGGGTGCCCGTCGATGAGTGGACCCAGCAGGGCATCGACCGGTCGGCGGCCGTCGCCAACGACACCGCGCACGGCGACCCGCCGACCGCGACCCGTATGTGGGGCCAGGTGCTCGTCGCCGTGCACGGCGACTCCGAGCAGCAGGCGCTCGACGCCGCGGACACGGTCGCCTCGTCGGCCGCCGCGGGCGGAGGCACCGACAGCCGCGGGCCGGGCCTCGTGCTGACCTCGGCGCCGGCGCAATGGTTCGACTACCGCGCAATGATCCCCGGCGAGCAGGGCGGCCGGTTCAACGGACACCTCGTGCGGCACTCGGCCCGCTACGTCGCCGCGGGTGTCGCCGACGCGAGCCCACGAGCCGGGGACAGCAGCGGCGTGCCGCTCGGCAACATCGCCGGCTCCAACGGCATCTACACGTTCGACCCCCTCGGCGGTGTGCGACGCGACCGCGCGGGCGTCTGGGTCAACATCGGCGAGCAGGGATCGGGCAAGACCAGCCTCTTCAACCTCGTCGCCTACAGCTACGCGAACGCCGGCGTGCGCACGATCGTCAGCGACCCGTCCGGGCTCATGGCCGGCCTGTGCGAGCTGCCGACCCTGCGGGACCGTTCGATGATCGTGCGCCTCGGCGAGGGCGAGCCGGGCCGCAACGCCCCCCACTTCCTCGTGCCCGAGCCGCGGCGGGAGGCCTACGAGGGGCACGACGACTGGCTGCGCGCGGTGCGCTCGGCGCAGGCGGAGCGCATGGACCACGCCGCCGACGCCATCCGGCTCACCCTGCCGCCCGGCATGGCCGAGCGTGACGACGTGCAGCAGGCGATCGCCGAGGCCGTCGCCGTCGTCGGCGGCGACTACGGCGTGCACCCCGCGCAGATCGTCGAGAGCCTCGAACGCACCGGCGACATCGGCACGTTCGTCGCCAAGCAGATCCGGGCCAAGGCCGTGTCGCCGGCGTGGCAGGCGCTGTGGCCGCTGACCCGCGACGTCGCCGAGTCGCGAGCGTTCGCGCCGCTGCACACCGACGCGGTGCTCACCGTCGTCACGAGCCACGGACTGACCCCGCCGCCGCGCAACGGACACGGCGGCGGCATGGGGCAGTGGAGCAGCAAGCAGCTCGAGACACGGGCCCTGACCCACTTCGGCAACCTCTATGCCTCGCGCGTCATCTGGGCCGACCGCGACCCCAAGATCTACCTCGCCGACGAGCTGTCCCTCGCGGCCGGAGGTGAGTCGGCCTTCACGTCGTTCCTGTCTCGGCTGGCCATGGACTCACGCAAGTTCGGCTGTTCGGCCGGACTCGCGATGCAGACGGCGACGCCGCTGACGACGATCGACGAGCACGCCTCCTCCCTCATCGCGGCGGGCTTCGTCGGTCGCACGTCGAGACGCAACGCCGCCGCCACTCTCGACGCCATGCGGCTGCGTCACGACGAGGGGTGGGAGGACGTCGTCTGCGGTTTCACACGGCCCGGGCAGTTCCTCGTCTCGGGCTGGGACGACCTGCCGGCGATCGTCGGGGTCGACCAGTTCCACTGGCCGGCCGGACTGCGGCGGGTGTCCGACACGACACCGGTGCGGCCGGCGGCGCCGATCCTCAACGTCGTCGGCGGGATCCGGTGACGCGCGTCGCGCGCCTACTCGTCGCGGTCACGATCGCCACCAGCGTGATCGTGGCCGCGCCCGCGACGAGCCGGGCCGCGACGCCTTCCCCTCCGCCGGCGCCGGCCGCGGTGTCCGCCACCCCGGCGCCGGCGACCGCCACGCCGGTTGGCACCGCCACGCCGATCGCCCTCAATCCGGCGGCTCCTTCGCCGGGGGCGGCGACCTCGAGCACGCCCTCGCCCGGCACGCCTTCGCCCGGCACACCTTCGCCGGCACAGTCCGAGTCGGTGCTCGACCAGATCGAGACCCGGGTCGAGCGGGCCGTCGGGGGCGCGGCGAGCTCGGCGGCCGGCGCCGCCGGCGTCGACTGCACACAGCTGCCGCAGTGGGAGTCGCCCCTGGGCTCCCTCGCCGACCAGATCGACCCCGGTCCCGGGGTGGCGCTGGACTCCGACTACGGCCGCTACGGCTACGCCGGCCGCTCGCAGATCGTCTACGACCCCGGCTGCTCGGACGCGATGCTCAAGGCCCTCCAAGGCGTGTTGCCCGGCCAGAGCGGGGCCGCGCTGGGCTACCTACGGCAGGACGGCGGGACGACACGGGCCGCCGACTGGCTCATGAGCCTGTCGCTCGTGCTCGTCGCCGCCCTCGTCTTCCTCACCCGCACCGCGTTCGGGCAGGGCCAGTTCTGGCAGGCCGCGGACGCGATGGCTGCCTCGCTGCAGGGCCTGCTGGGGGCTCGGGTCTACGTCACCCTCGTCATGTTCACGTTCGTCGCCGCCGGGCTGTGGTTCCTGCGTCAGGAGCGCCTCGCGGCCGGCCGGCTCGCCACCTACATCGCGCGCTTCGCCGCCATCGTGGCCGCCGGGTTCCTCGCCGCCGCCGTGCATCTGGCCGCGGGATCGGCGATCGACTCGGCCTATCGGGGCGGGGCGTCCTGGCTCATGGGCGTGGCCGTGGGGGCGCCGCAGGAGGTGCCCGACGCCGGGTCGGCGGTGGGCACGATGCTCATCGACGGAGTCGTGGCGCCCGCCTGGGAGATGCAACAGCTCGGGTATGACGAGGGCGTCCTGGCCGCCTACGGCAGTCGGCTTCATGCCGCCCGCACGCTGACCCGCGACGAGGCGGCCGCCACCGTCGCCGACCGGGACGCCTACGCGCAGCTCATCGCGCGCAAGGAGGCCGACACGCGGGCCATCGCCGACGAGATCGCGCGCACGAATCCGGCCGCCTACGAGCGGCTCGCCAAGGGCAACGACGACCGGCTGCTGCTCGGGGTGCTGGTCTTCGTCGTCGTCCTGCTGCTCTTCGCCGTGGGCGGCACGATGATCGTGGTGCTCGCCGCGGTGCGGATGGCGTGGCGCGTCGTCATCGCGGCCGCGCCCGCCGCGTCGGTCTTCCTGGCCTATCCGCGGTTGCAGCCGGTCGCGCTGTGGCTCAAGGACGCGCTCGTCGCCTGGACCGTGGCCGCCGCCGCGGCAACGCTGGTCTTCGTCGCCTACGTGCGCGCGGCCTCGAGCGCGGTCGTGCCGAGCCCCGGCGCGTCGCTGTGGACCTCGTTCTTCGCGCTTGCCCTGCTGACCGGGGTCCTCGCCTACGCCTGGCGGCAGCGCGGGGCGATCGCCGCGCGGCTGGCCCTCGACCGGGAGCACGACCGGGCAGCGGCACTGGCCGCGGGCGCCGCAGCCCGCCTGCGTCAGGGGGCCGTGAGTGTCACCGCCCGGGCGCGGTCGCCACGCGGCTCCGAGCACGACGCGGCGGGGCCCGGCGTCCCGGCCCGCCTCCCGGAGCCCGCCGGGGCGCCGGCAGAGGTGCCCGCCGGGCCGCCGGTCCGCGTGGCGCGCAGCGTCGAGCCGCGGCGCACCGATGCGGCCGATGCGGCCCGGGCAGCGCGCCTGGAGGAGGACCGGGCACGTGCGCGAGCCCGCCGGGCGGCCGCGTCGCTGACCTCCTCGAGTCCTCGGCACACCTCGCCTCGGCCCGACGAGACGACGCGGGCGTCGCTGCGGGGCCTGCAGATTCGCGAGGCGGAGGAGCTGGCGATCCGCAACGCCCGCCGCACGCTGGCGGCCAAACCCGTCGTCGCCGGCGCCACCACGGCCGCCGTTCGGGCCATGCCCGCGACCCGGCCGGTGCTCGCCGCCCTGACGGTCGCCAAGGTGCTCAAGTGATGCGGGTCCGGTCTCTGGTCGCCTCGCCGCGGCGCCTCGTCGTGGCGGTCTGCGTGCCACTGGTCGTCGCGGCGATCCTGCTGGCGGCCTCCGGGTGGCTCCTGCGGTCGGTGCTCGCCCGCGGGGAGCCTCCCGGGACGGCCGCCGAGCCCGCCGTCGACTGCCCGACGCTGGTGGCCCGGTTCGCGCAGTCCGTCGTCGACGACGACGCCGACGACGGGCACTGGCGGCGGCGCGTGGGCGCCGACGTCGTGCCGGAGGCGCGGTCCGGCGCCGCGCTGATGCCCCGCGCCGAGCTGCCGGCCCCTCCCGCCGGACCGCCGCAGGTCGTCGCCACGGATGCGCAGGTGTGTTCGACCCGGGTGACGTTCGCCGACGGGCAGGTCTGGGCCGTCGAGGCGGTGCTGCGCGACGGGCGCTGGCTCGTCGACTCGTGGCTGCCTTTCGAAGCCTCGCCGACGCCGGGGGGCTCACCGTCGCACGGACCCCCCGGCCCGTCGCGGTGAGACGCGGGCTCGCGGGCGTTGCCCTGGTCGTCGGGGCTTTCGTCGTGGCGATCGGGATGACGCCGGACGCCTACACGCCCGTCAGTGGCGCCACTCTCACGGCCGCCGGCGCTGCAGCGCCGCCGAGCTGCATCGACCCCTCCGCGGGGGCCGGCGCGGCGGGCCTGAGCGGCGCCCAGGCCGGCATCGCGCGCGTCATCGTGGCGGCCGCGCAGCGTCGCGGCCTCGGCACCGAGGGCGCGGTCATCGGTGTCGCCGCGGGGCTTGTCGAGTCGGAGCTGCGCAACCTCGACTACGGCGACCGCGACTCGCTGGGGGTCTTCCAGCAGAGGCCGTCCCAGGGTTGGGGCAGCCCGGGCCAGGTGCAGACCCCGGTCTACGCCGCGGACCGGTTCATGGCGGCCCTCGCGCAGGTGCCGGGCTGGCGATCGATGGCCCCGGGCGACGCGGCCCAGAACGTGCAGCGCTCGGCGTTCCCCACCCGCTACGCCACGCGGATGGGGCAGGCTCGGAGCATCGTCACCGCGGTGAGCGGGCAGGGTGGCGGGGCCCCCGGGTGCGCGCCCGACCGGGCCGCGGACATCGCGGTGGGGTCGTGCCCGGCGAGCGGGTCGCCCGCCGAGCGCGGGCTGCGGCCCACCGCGCTGCGCGGCCTGCGCTGCACCGCCCAGGCCTGGCCGCGGCTCGAGCAGTTCGGCGGGGTGGGCGGCCGCCCGATCGCCTCTGACCACCCCTTCGGGCTCGCGGTCGACTACATGGTGCCGCGGTGGTCGAGCGATGCCGGCCGCGCCTACGGCTGGCAGGTGGCCCGCTGGGTCGCCGCCAACGCCGACCGGCTCGACGTCACCTACATCATCTGGGACGCGCAGATCTGGCGGGCCCGCACCGGGCGCTGGTCCCGCTACTCCTATCCCAGCGGCCCCACGACGAATCCGACCCTGCTGCACCTGGATCACGTGCACGTCTCCTACGCCAAGTGACCTTCGCCGCGTGTGATCGGCTGCGCGTGATCGGACCCGCGTGATCGAACCCCGTCGACGCGGCACGTCACGCGACGCCGGGGAGCCCGACCTGCCACTCTGGCTCGATGGACCTCGGCTGCGACGACACGCACGGTCCCGACGCGGAGGCCGCACGCGCCGTCGCCGCCGCGGTCGACCCCATCACCCGGCATCGCGTGCCCGACCTCGAGGCACGCATCATGTACGCCTTCGTCCACGTCACCCACGGCCACATGCGGGGCTGGTGGGAGCGGGAGGGTGCCGCGATCGTGTTCGACGTGGCCGACGCGACGGGCGTCGAGCCGCGGACCGTCGAATGGATCGCCTTGGCCGCCATGCACGCCGCCCTCATCTGCGGCTGCCCACCCGACCCCGAGCTCATCAGGTCGCTGACGTGCGCGGCCGCCGCGATGCACGACGCCGCCACGCCGCAGACCGATGCCGAGCCCGGCTGAGCCGGGCCGAACCCCCGTCGTCGACCATGGGCCGACGCACGGTCGGGCGATCCGGGTGATACTGGCCGTCACGCCTGAGACGAAGGAGTCCCATGTCGAACCTCGCCGCAGCCCTGACCGCCGGCACTGCCCGCTCGCCCGAGCGGATCGTCGTGCGCCAAGACGACCAGACGCTGACGTTCGCGCAGCTCGACGGGGCCACGGCCGCGTTCGCCGGCCACCTGCGCGAGCGAGGCATCGGCCCGGGCGACCGGGTCGCGATGTCGCTGCCCAACATCCCGGCCTTCGCGGTCGTCTATTACGGCGTGCTGCGCCTCGGGGCGATCGTCGTGCCGATGAACCCCCTCTTCAAGCCACGCGAGGTGACCTTCTACCTCGAGGACTCCGGGGCGAGCCTGCTCGTCGGCATGGCCGGCGACGCGCAGACCGGAGCGCAGCAGGCGGGCACCGACTTCCTCGACGTCACGACGCTGCCGCAGGTGCTCGCGCAGGCGACGCCCGACCCGCAGGTCGCCGACCGCGACGGCGCCGACACGGCGGTCATCCTCTACACCTCCGGCACGACCGGGCGCCCCAAGGGCGCCGAGCTGACCCACGACAACCTGCTGACCAACCAGGAGGTCTCGGGGCGCACCCTGCTCGAGGTCTCGCCGGACGACGTCATCATGGGCTGCCTGCCGCTCTTCCACGTCTTCGGCATGACCTGCGCGCTCAACGTCGCGATCGCCGCCGGCGCCACGCTGACGATGATCCCGCGCTTCGACCCCGGCAGGGTCCTGGAGGTCATCACCCGCGACACCGTGACGGTCTTCGAGGGCGTGCCGACGATGTACGGTGCGGTGCTCGCGGTGGCCAAGGCCGCACCGGCCGGTTCCGTCGACCTGAGCTCGCTACGGGTGTGCATCAGCGGCGGCTCGTCGATGCCGCTGGAACTCATGCGGGCCTTCGAGGAGCGGTTCGACTGCGTCATCCTCGAGGGCTACGGGCTCTCGGAGACCTCACCGGTGGCGACGTTCAACAAGCCGAACGCCGTGCGCAAGCCGGGCACGGTCGGCACCGCGATCGAGGGCGTGCAGGTGCAGATCGTCGACCCCGAGGGCGCACAGGTGCCCCGCGGCGAGGTCGGCGAGGTCGTCATCGCCGGGCACAACATCATGCGCGGCTACTGGAACCGGCCCGACGCGACCGCCGAGGCCATCCGCGACGGCTGGTTCCACACCGGTGACCTCGGGCGCATGGACGACGAGGGCTACGTCTCGATCGTCGACCGCACGAAGGACATGATCATCCGCGGCGGTTACAACGTCTACCCGCGCGAGATCGAGGAAGTGCTCTACGAGCACCCGGCCATCGCAGAGGCCGCGGTCGTCGGCATCCCCGACAGCCACCTCGGCGAGGAGATCCGCGCGTATGCCGTGCTCGAGCCCGGCGCGCAGGCCTCGCCGGAGGAGGTCATCGCCTACGTCAAGGAGCGGGTCGCCGCCTACAAATACCCGCGCAGCGTGCGCATCGTCGAGGCTCTGCCCAAGGGCGCCACCGGCAAGATCCTCAAGCGCGAGCTGCCTCGCGACGCCGGCTGAGGCCCTCCAGGTCCCGTCCGCGTCCCGCGGGCAGCGGTGCGCAGCCCGCGGGACGCCCCCGGTGCGATCCGGCGGCCCCCTGAGCCTCCGGATCGCTAGTCGCGCGCGGTGGCCGCTCCTGCGGCGTCGTCGTACCAGCGCGCGAAGTCTGTCAGCGAGGGGAGCACGACGTCGGCGCCGGCGGCGCGCAGGGAGGCCGCGTCGTGGGCGCCCGTCGTCACCGCGACAGCCACGGCATCCGCGCCGCGGGCGGCGGCCATGTCGCCCGGGTGGTCGCCGACGTAGACCCAGGCCCCCTCCTGGAGCAAGGCCTGCGATTTGACGGCGGCGAAACGGTCACCGTGGAGGGCATCGACCCAGGGCTCCAGGCCGGCGGCGGCGATGGCCTGCGTGCCCATCCAGTCGATCTTGGCCGTCACCACGAGGGTGCGGTCGCCGTGCGCACGCACCGCCTCGAGGGCGTCGCGAGCACCGGGCATCGCGGGGGCGGAGGGCGCGCCGTCCCGGTGATAGTGCTCTCGGTAGGCGGTGACGAAGGCCTCGACGTCGAGCTGCGGACTCAACGCGGCGACCTTGTCCGCCAACGGAATCCCCAGGTGGGGCACGATGCGCTCGGCGGGCACGTCCGCTCCCAGCTCGGCGAAGGCCGCCACTGCGGAGGCGAGGATGCGAGCCCGGGTGTCGACCAGCGTGAGGTCGAGATCGAAGCCGACGGCGCGTGATCCCGTGCCGCGCCGTGCAGGACCCAGCCGTGCGAGACCGACGGGTCCGTCCGTGGGGGAGTCGTGCTCTGTGCGGGTCATCGCGCGCGATGACCGGGCCGGTCGTCGTGGCCCCACCCGCGGGCGGAGCCACGACGACCGTTCATGCCTGGATGACGTGCGATGGTGCGTGCGTCAGACGCAGGTCAGCGGACTCGGCCGAAGGAGGCGCCGCCACGCACCTTCGAGAGCTTGACGACGTCGCCGGTGCGCGGGGAGTGCCACATCTTGCCGTTGCCGGCGTAGATGCCGACGTGGTACTTGTTGCGGCCCCCGTAGAAGACGAGGTCGCCGGCGCGCGCCTGGCCGCGGCTGATCTTGCGGCTGGCGCGGTACTGCTGGTCAGCCGTGCGGGGCAGGCTCTTGCCGACCTTGCGGAAGGTCCACTTGGTGAAGCCCGAGCAGTCGAAGCGGTTGGGGCCCGCCGCGCCGTAGCGGTAGGGGGTGCCGCGCTTCGAGGCGGCGATGCGCAGCACCGAGCTGGCCTGCGCGGAGGAGAGGCCGGTGGCGACGGTCGCGACCGACGCGACCGACACGGAGGCGGGGGCGGCCGGAGCGGCCTGGGCGGAGGGGGCGGTGACCGAGGCCATGCCGCCGACGAGTCCGAGGGAGAGGACCCCAGTGGCAGCGAGGCGCGCAGGGGCAGCAGACAGCAGATTCATGTGTCGTATCCAGGAGGCGCTTGCGAGGCATGACCTGTCGGATTCGGGGATGGATGGCCCCGGCCCGCGGCGCACGCCGACGACGTCGTAGTCGTCGGGGAACGCACTCGCGGGCTTCACCCCAAGGGCGCCACGATCTCATGGGAATCGCGCGTCCGGTGTTGCTGGGTGCACCGCTCCTACCACCCACACATTTCTGTGCGTTTGGGAACCGATCCGCGGTGGTAGGACTCAGCGACACGCATCGGTGGATCGGATCAGGGGTTCCGAGCCGTTTGCCAACGTAGAGCACTCGATAACGGATTCGCAAAGCTAGGCGCGGCCTTGTGAAGTATCTCACAAGGCCTGTCGGGAACCCGTCGTGAGAGCGGGGCCGCGATGGCGCCGTTCGCAGACGTCTGACCTGCAAAGTTGTGGCGCGAGAGGGGTTTTCGCAGCTTTTCACCGTCGGCGACCGCGAGGGCGTGACTTCTTGACATCGTCGCCGGAGGGCGACCCTTCGGCTCACATTGCGGACGTTCGAGTCTCACAACGCCGGACCGACCGCGCGCCGGGAGGCATGAGGGCCGCCTCGGTCGCCGGGATGCGCCGGGGACCCGCCGGCGAATACGGACAAGAACGGGCGCCCGAACGGGCATGATGTCTGGTGTGATGGACCGAGAGTCGCCCCTACAGGTTGCTCGCCCGGAACGTGTTGCAGGAGTTGATCGACTGCGACTGGTAGCCGGTCATGAACCACCGGCGCCGCTGCTCGGACGTGCCGTGGGTGAAGTTCTCGGGGCTGACGCGGCCCTGCGTCTTCTCCATGATGTGGTCGTCGCCGACGGCCGTCGCGGCGGACAGCGCGGAGTCGATGTCCTTCTGGGTCAGCGGCTGGAGCAACGTCTTGCCGTTCTTGTCCTTCGTCGTCGAGGCGTCCTTGGCCCACATGCCCGCGAAGCAGTCGGCCATGAGCTCGATCTTGACGCCGCCGCTCTCGGGGCCCTTCGGGTCCTGCTGGGCGCGGTCGAGCAGCCCGAGCTGGTCCTGCAGCGCGTGACCGTATTCGTGCGCCACGACATACATCTGGGCGAAGTTGCCGGCGTCGGCACCGAACTGCCTCGTCAGCAGGTCGAAGAAGCTGGCGTCGATGTAGACCTTCCGGTCCAGCGGGCAGTAGAAGGGCCCCACCTGGTTGCTCGCGGTGCCGCACCCCGACTGCGTCTGGCCGGAGTAGAGCACGGTCTTGGTGTCGCGCCACTGTCGCTGCCCGTTGGACTGCTCGGGCAGCGTGCGCCGCCAGTAGTCCTGCACGCTGTTGACGGTGCCGATGACGCGGCACTGCACGTCGCGGTTGGCGTCGGCGCCGGTGCGGCAGTTGCCGAAGGCCTGCGAGTCGACGCCGCCGGCGCCGGTCACCTCGCCCCGGTTGCCGAAGATGTCGTCCGACCCCTGCCCCTGGTCCTGGCTCTGATCCTGTGGGGCTGGGGCAGGCTGGCCGCCACCGCCGCCCGGCAGGCCGCCGCTGAAGAACATGATGACCAGCAGGACGATGATCGACAGGCAGCCGCCGCCCCCGCCGAGCACCATGCCGCCGGGGCGGAACCCACCGCCGCCACCACTTTCGACCTGCGAGGTGTCGAGCTGTGCGTCGTCGTTGAACGTCATGATCGGATCTCCTGCCGTCACCAGCGCTGCCCCTGTCCGACCGGCGTGTGCCGAGGGTCCTGGGGCAGGCACGTAAACTATGCATCGGCCGCCGGGCCACGTGGGTGACGATCCGACGCCCCGATCGTGCGAAGCCCCCGATGCCCAGTCCCCAGCAGGAGTATTCCTCGTGATCACCGCCACCGGCGTCGAGCTGCGCGCCGGCTCCCGCCTCTTGCTCTCCGAGGCGACCTTCCGAGTCGGACCCGGTGATCGCGTCGGGCTCGTCGGCCGCAACGGCGCCGGCAAGACGACGCTGACGAAGGTGCTCGCGGGCTGGAACCAGCCCGCCGCCGGCCAGGTGAGCCGCTCGGGCGAGATCGGCTACCTGCCGCAGGACCCGCGCGAGGTCGACCTCGACACGCTCGCCCGTTCCCGCATCCTCTCGGCGCGCGGGCTCGACGACATCGTGCGCCGCCTGCGCGAGACGGAGGGCGCGATGGCCAGCGCCGACGTCGAGACCCACGAGCGCGCCATGGCCCGCTACCCCAAGCTCGAGGCCCGCTTCGAGGCCGCCGGCGGCTATGCCGCGGAGTCCGAGGCCGCGACGATCGCCGCCGCTCTCGGCCTCGACGAACGCATCCTCGACCGGCCGCTCGGCACGCTCTCGGGTGGCCAGCGCCGCCGGGTCGAGCTGGCCCGCATCCTCTTCTCGGGCGCCGACTCGCTGCTGCTGGACGAGCCGACCAACCACCTCGACGCCGACTCGGTGGCGTGGCTGCGCGACTGGCTCACCGTCTACAAGGGCGGGCTCATCGTCATCAGCCACGATGTCGCGCTGCTCGACAAGGTCGTCAACCGCGTGTTCCACCTCGACGCCAACCGCGGGGTCATCGACCAGTACAACGTGGGTTGGAAGGCCTATCTCACACAGCGCGAGACCGACGAGAAGCGCCGCCGCCGCGAGCGCGCGAACGCCGAGAAGAAGGCGGCCGCGCTGCAGAGCCAGGCCGACAAGATGCGCGCCAAGGCGACCAAGGCCGTCGCGGCGCAGAACATGGCCCGCCGCGCGGAGAAGCTGCTCGCCGGCCTGGAGGACGTGCGCCAGAGCGACAAGGTGGCCAAGCTGCGCTTCCCCGATCCGGCGCCGTGCGGGCGCACGCCGATCACCGCCTCGGGGCTGTCCCGCTCCTACGGCTCGCTCGAGGTCTTCACCGACGTCGATCTCGCCATCGACCGCGGCAGCAAGGTCGTCGTGCTCGGCCTCAACGGCGCGGGCAAGACGACACTGCTGCGCATCCTCGCGGGCCTCGACGAGCCCGACACGGGCGAGGTGAGCCCGGGTCACGGACTCAAACTCGGCTACTACGCCCAGGAGCACGAGAACCTCGACGTCGAGCGCACGGTGCTGGAAAACATGAAGTCGGCCGCGCCGGAGCTCGGCGAGACCGAGGTGCGCAAGGTGCTCGGCTCGTTCCTCTTCTCCGGCGACGCCGTCGACAAGCCCGCCGGCGTGCTCTCCGGCGGCGAGAAGACCCGCCTGTCGCTGGCCACCCTCGTCGTGAGCAGCGCCAACGTGCTGCTGCTCGACGAGCCGACCAACAACCTCGACCC
This sequence comes from Kineosphaera sp., assembly GCA_039812485.1. Classification (GTDB taxonomy): domain Bacteria; phylum Actinomycetota; class Actinomycetes; order Actinomycetales; family Dermatophilaceae; genus Kineosphaera. The sequence goes on along the minus strand of JBDIAP010000001.1, from coordinate 21,227 downwards.
CGCCAGCCGCGCCGAGATCCTCGCCGCGCTGCGCGGCTATCAGGGCGCCGTCGTGCTCGTCAGCCACGACGAGGGCGCCGTCGAGGCGCTCGCGCCCGAGCGCGTGCTGCTGCTGCCCGACGGCGACGAGGACATGTGGGGCCCGGACTACCTCGACCTCATCGCGCTGGCCTGACGACCGGTCGACCCCGCCCCGAGTGCGTCGATCGGGCGGCCTGCGACCCTCGGCGGGCAGCGTCTAGCCTGGTCCGATGCAGGACGAGACGCAGGCCGGGTCGGGGCCGGCACAGGAGTTCGTGAGGGTCACGTCCGAGGGCGCCGTCACCCGGGTCGTCCTCGACGACCCGCGCCGGATGAACCCCCAGTCGCCGCGGCTGTGGGCGCGCCTGGAGGCCGTCGCCCGGGAGCTGCCGCAGGAGACGCGGGTCGTCGTGCTCAGCGGGGCGGGGGAGAGCTTCTCGGCCGGGCTCGACCGACGCTTCCTGACACCGCAGGGGCTGACGGGGCTCTTCGGGCCGGCGCCGAGCACCGAACAGATCGCCGACCGGATCGCCGGCTACCAGCGGGCGTTCACCGCCTGGCGACAGGTCGACGCGCTCGTCGTCGCCGCCGTGCAGGGGCACGCGATCGGTGCGGGCTTCCAGCTCGCGCTCGCGGCCGACCTGCGCGTGCTCGCCGACGACGCGTCGCTGTGCATGGGCGAGATCCTCGTCGGGCTCGTGCCCGACCTCGGCGGCACCGGGCGACTCGTCGAACTGGTCGGCCCGGACCGGACTCTGGAGATCTGCCTCACCGGCCGTCGGATCGGCGCGATCGAGGCCGTCGGGCTCGGGCTGGCGAGCGTCTCGGTGCCCTCCGCCGAGCTGGAGGCGACCGTCGACGACCTCGTCGAGGCGATCCTCGCCGCCGACCCCGCGGCGCTGCGCGAGCTGCTGCCGCTGCTGCGCGGGGCCACGACGCGCGATCGGGCCGCCCAGCTCGCCGCCGAGCGTGGGGCCCAGGCACGGCTCATCGCGCGCCGGCTCGACGGTGGGGCCGGGCGGGAGGCCTGAGGCGACGATGTCCATGGGAGCCATGGGCGGCGGCTTCATGACGATGCGCTCGATGTCGCGCGACTCGATGCGCGGCACCCGCCTCAAGCCGGGCACCGTGCGGCGGGTGCTGGGCTACGCCCAGCCCTATCGGGGCCGCATGACCCTCTTCCTGCTGCTCGTCATCGCGTCCTCCGCGATGGTCGTCGCCGCGCCGCTCATCCTGCAGCGCATCGTCGACGACGGGATCATGGCCCATGACACCGGGCTCGTCGTGCGGCTCGCGCTGCTCGTCGGCGCGCTGGCCATCGGTGACGCCGCGCTCGGGGTGTGGCAGCGGCGCACGAGCGCGCTCATCGGCGAGGGACTCATCTTCGACCTTCGCACACAGGTGTTTGCGCACGTGCTGAGCCAACCCATCGCGTTCTTCACCCGCACCCAGACCGGCGCCCTCGTCTCCCGCCTCAACACCGACGTCATCGGGGCCCAGCAGGCCTTCACCTCGACCCTGAGCGGCGTCGTCAGCAACACCGTCTCGCTGGTGCTGCTGCTCGCCGCGATGACGAGCCTGTCGTGGCCGCTGACCCTCGCCAGCGTCGCCCTGCTGCCCCTGTTCCTGCTGCCGGCCCGTCTCGTCGGACGCCGCCTGGCCGGGCTGACGCGCGAGTCGATGAACCTCAACGCCGAGCTCGGCGCCCGCATGACCGAGCGCTTCAACGTCGCCGGGGCGCTGCTCGTCAAGCTGTTCGGCACACCCTCCCGCGAGCACGCCGCCTACGCGCAGCGGGCGTCGGCCGTGCGCGACATCGGCGTGCAGATCTCGATGAACCGCCAGCTCTTCCTCACCGGCCTCACCCTCATCGCCGCGCTGGCCACCGCCCTCGTCTACGGCGTAGGAGGAGTGTGGGCCGCCCAGGGCGCGATGAGCGTCGGCACCCTGCTGGCGCTCACGGCCCTGCTCGCCCGGCTCTACACCCCGCTGACGGCCCTGTCGACGGTGCGCGTCGACGTCATGACCGCCCTCGTCTCGTTCGAGCGGGTCTTCGAGGTGCTCGACCTGCCGCCGCTCGTGCGTGACCCGCAGCGCCCGCGAGCCCTGCCCGCCGGGCCGGTCGCGCTACGGCTGGAGGACGTGAGCTTCGCCTACCCGGGCGCCGACGAGGTCTCGCTCGCGTCGCTGGAGTCGGCGGCGACCGGCGACCGGCGCGGCGGGAGCGAGGTGCTCCACCACGTCGACATCGACGTCGCCGCGGGACAGCTCGTCGCGCTCGTCGGCCCGAGCGGGGCCGGCAAGACGACCGTGACCAGCCTCGTCTCGCGGCTGTACGACGTCACCGGGGGAGTCGTGCGCGTCGGCGGGGTCGACGTGCGCGACGCGGCGCTGGCCGACCTGCACGCCCGCGTCGGCGTCGTCACCCAGGAGGCGCACCTCTTCCACGACACCATCCGCGCCAACCTCGACTACGCCCGCCCCGGCGCGTCGGAGGCCGACATGGCGGCCGCGCTGCGGGCCGCGCAGGTGTGGCCGCTCGTCGAGGCGCTGCCCGAGGGCCTCGACACCGTCGTCGGCGACCGAGGGCACCGGCTCTCCGGCGGCGAGAAGCAGCGCCTGGCCATCGCACGGCTCCTGCTCAAGGCACCGGGGCTCGTCATCCTCGACGAGGCCACGGCCCACCTCGACAGCGAGTCGGAAGCGGCCGTGCAGCGCGCTCTCGACGCCGCCCTGGCGGGGCGCACCGCGCTCGTCATCGCCCACCGGCTCGCGACCGTGCGCGGCGCCGACCTCATCGTGGTGCTCGACCACGGCCGCGTCGTGCAGAGCGGCCGGCACGAGGAGCTGCTCGCCGCGGGCGGGCTCTACGCCGACCTCTACCGCACCCAGTTCGCGACGGGGGACTGAGCCCGCCGCGGCCCCGTCGGCCCGGTCGGTCAGCCGTCCTCCTCGTCCCAGATGCGGGTCTTCTTGGGCGCGGCGGCCTGTGCCTCGCGTCGCCGGCGCCCCTCGGGGGTCGTGTCCATCCACTCGCGCCGCGCATAGACGAAGACGACGACGAAACCGACGCAGGACGCCCCCCACCACTGCAGCGCGTAGGCGAAGTGCGGCCCCGTGTCGGTGTCGGGCGGCAGCAGCGGCTGCGGCCGCGCCGGCGCCGTGCCCGAACTGTCGGACTCGGTGTCGAGCACGAGGTAGGCGGGTCGCAGCGGCACCCCGAGCTGGCCCGCGGCCGCCGGGATGTCGATCGAGCCGAGCTGGCCCCGGGGGAGTCCGGAGTTGAGCGTGTCCTCGCCGGGCCGCAGCCAGCCGACCACGGTCACCTCGCCCGCCGGCGCAGGCGGCACCCGCGGCAGGATGTCGGCCCGCTCGGCGTTCTGCACCCAGCCGCGGTCGACGAGGATCGAGCTGCCGTCGTCCAGGTGCAGCCGGTCGAGCACCTCGTAGCCGTAGACGACGTTCTGCGGCCGGTTGCGCACCATGAGACGCCCGTCCGGCGCGTAGCTGCCCCGGGCCTGCACCCGGCGCCACACCTGATCGGGCGGCAGCTCCGAGTCCGGCTGCGGCAACACCTGCGGGAGCGGCACCGGTGCCGCCGCGTAGTACGTCGCCACCTGATGCGCCCGCTGCGCCTTGTATTCGTGCCGCGACCACTGCCAACGCCCCAGCAGCACGCACGCCGCCGCGAAGAGCGCCGCGACCGCCAGCGCCGCCAGCCAGCGCCGGGTGAGCAGGATGCGGATCACGGGCCCGACGCTACCCCGCCGCGAGCGCGTCGCCACGCACGCGCCTAAGGTGGCCGGATGACGCGATCCGTACCCCTGGGCATGCCCGGCCGCCCGCCGGGCCCGTCGGGCGCGGGTCCGGACGTCACCCCGGCTTCTCCGGCTTTCCCGGCTTCCCCGGCCTCGGTGGCTCCCGCGGCGACCCCGGGCCCTGGCCCGCACCCGAGCCGCGACGGCGCCCTCGTCGACACGTTCGGGCGCGTGGCCCGCGACCTGCGGGTCTCGCTCACCGACCACTGCAACCTGCGCTGCACCTACTGCATGCCGGCCGAGGGGCTGCCGTGGATGGCCAAGCCGGCGATGCTCACCGACGAGGAGCTGCTGCGGGTCATCGGCATCTTCGTCGACCTCGGTGTGCGCCAGGTGCGCCTCACCGGCGGAGAACCCCTGCTGCGTCGCGGGCTCCCGCAGCTCGTCGCCGGCATCGCGCAGCTCGAGCCGCGGCCCGTCATCGCCATGACGTCCAACGGCGTCGGGCTGCAGCGGCTCGCCGCCCCCCTCGCGCAGGCGGGCCTGGACCGCGTCAACATCAGCCTCGACACCATCGACCGCGAGGCCTTCGCCACGCTGACCCGCCGCGACCGGCTCGACGACGTCGTCGCCGGCCTCGCGGCCGCCGCCGATGCGGGCCTGCTGCCGGTCAAGGTCAACGCGGTCGCGATGCGCGGGGTCAACGACGCCGACGTCGCCGACCTCCTCGCCTGGTGTCTCGAGCGTGGCTACGAGCTGCGGTTCATCGAGCAGATGCCGCTCGACGCCCAGCACCAGTGGCAACGTGACGCGATGGTCACCGCCGACGAGGTCCGCGCCCGGCTGGGGGAGCGCTTCGCGCTGACCCCCGTGCCCGAGCGCGGGAGCGCCCCCGCCGAGCGCTACCTCGTCGACGGCGGACCGGCGACGGTCGGCATCATCGCCAGCGTCTCCGCGCCCTTCTGCGCCGCGTGCGACCGGGTGCGGCTCACCGCTGACGGCATGGTGCGCAACTGCCTCTTCTCCCGCGGCGAGATGGATCTGCGCGGCCCACTGCGAGACGGCGCGAGCGACCGCGACCTCGTGCGGCTCATCCGCGGCGAGATGTGGCGCAAGGCCCGGGGCCACGGCATCGGCGCCCCGGATTTCACCCAGCCCGCGCGGCCGATGTCCGCGATCGGCGGCTGACCGCCGACCGATCGGCGGCTGAGCGCCGACGCCGACGCGAGCTACCGGCCGGACTCCGGCGGTGCGTGGCCCCGCGCAGCCTCGGCTGGCTCGCTGCGCGTGATCGCCTCACGGTGCGTGGCCTCGAGCTGCAGGCGAGGCATCTGCGGCGAGGTGACGACGCTGCGCCGGTCGACGTTGTTGGCGAAGATGACGGCCGGGTAGGGGAGCAGAGCGGCCGCCACGACGCAGATCCAGGCCGCCGGAGTCCAGTCGGTGGCGATGGCGAAGACGCCGGCGAGCGCGAAGCACACGGTGCGGATCGTCATCGAGATGAGGTAGTTGCGCAGGCGGTGGCGCTGGTCCTCGCGCAACGAGAGCGGGGCAGAGGTGATCGACTGGATCGGACGCTCGGCCCCACCGGGCGCCGTCCCCCGGGCATGAACATGGGTGGCGCGCACTCCGCCAGCCTAGGTCAGGGCCGACCACCCCGCACTAGCTACTGGTCGGTAGTGCACTAGGTTCGCACCTGGATCAGGTGCGCCGGGCGGTGCCTGCGACGATGCGCCCCACCACGGCCACACGGCAGAGAGGTTGACCCACCCGATGAGCGACACTCCCCGCACAGCCCTGGTGACGGGCGGCAACCGAGGCATAGGCCTGGCCATCGCCCATGCCCTGCGCGACGCCGGCGACCGGGTCGTCGTGGGCTGCCGCAGTGGCCAGGCTCCCGACGGCTTCGACGCGGTGCCCCTCGAGGTCACCGACACGGCCTCGGTCGACGCGGCCTTCACCGCGGCCGCCGACCTCACCGGCAGCCAGGTCGAGGTGCTCGTCGCCAACGCCGGCATCACGCGCGACCAGCTGCTCATGCGCATGTCCGACGACGACATCGACGCCGTGCTCGACACCAACCTCGTCGGGGCCATCCGGTGCGCGCGCCGCGCGACGAAGGGCATGCTGCGCCTCAAGCGCGGCCGGCTGATCTTCGTCTCCAGCGTCGTGGGGCTCTACGGCTCGCCGGGGCAGGTCAACTACGCCGCCAGCAAGTCGGGCCTCGTCGGGGTCGCCCGGTCGATCTCCCGCGAGCTCGGCGGCCGCGGCATCACCGCCAACGTCGTCGCGCCGGGGTTCATCGAGACCGCGATGACCGCTGAGCTGCCCGAGGACCTGCAGAAGACGTATCGGGCGGCGATCCCCGTAGGCCGATTCGGCGCCGTCGACGAGGTCGCGGCCGCCGTGCGCTTCCTCGCGTCGCCTCAGGCCTCCTACGTCACCGGTGCAGTCATCCCGGTCGACGGCGGTCTCGGCATGGGCCACTGATCAGACCCGACCACCCCATCTATTGCCTGCAGTGGCACCCCGCTCTGCAGTGGCACCTGCTCGGAAGGAAACACCACCTATGGCTCTGCTCGAGGGCAAGAAGATCCTCGTCACCGGCGTGCTCACGGAGTCGTCCATCGCGTTCCACGTCGCCCGCTTCGCCCAGGAGGAGGGCGCCCAGGTCGTGCTGACCTCGTTCGGGCGCACGATGAAGATCACGTCGGCGATCGCCCGGCGGCTCCCGCAGGCGACACCGGTCGTCGAGCTCGACGTCTCCGACCCCGCACACTTCGAGACCTTGCCGGAGCGCCTGCGCGAGCACGTCGACTCCCTCGACGGGGTGCTGCACTCGATCGGCTTCGCGCCGCGCAATGCCTTCGACTTCATGGCGGCGACCTGGGAAGACGTCGCCCCCGCCCTGCAGATCTCGGCCTACTCGCTCAAGGAGCTGGCCCGCGCGTGCGAGCCCCTCATGGGCCGTGGCTCGGCCATCGTCGGTCTCACGCTCGACGCGACTGTCGCGTGGTCCGGCTACGACTGGATGGGTGTGGCGAAGGCGGCGTTCGAGTCGACGAGCCGCTACGTGGCCCGTGATCTCGGCCCCAAGGGCATCCGCTGCAACCTCGTCGCGGCCGGACCCATCAAGACGACGGCGGCGAACTCGATCCCGGCGTTCTCGCGGTTCGCCGAGTGGGGCCAGCACTCGCCGCTCGGCTGGGACATCGCCGATCCCAAGCCCGCGGCGATGGGCTGCGTCGCCCTCATGTCCGACTGGTTCCCGGCGACCACGGGTGAGATCGTGCACGTCGACGGCGGTTTCCACTCCCTCGGCGGCTGACCCGCGAGTCGCGGCGCCGTGGGGCGCCCGGGTGGATCTGCTATGGATGCAAGCTGTTTCGCCGATATGTGTCATGACCATGCAACACCAGTGTGGTGTGGCCATGACACAAGGGCGACCGCAGCCCACCCCCCGTGGACGACTCGATCCGCATTCGATGCCCACTCGCGCGGCGCCCGCGAGCTCCTCGTCGACCTGTCGGTCGAGGAGGAGCAGACGAGGGGAAGACCCGATGAGCGTGGAATCGCCGCTGTGGACACCGGCTCGGCATCCGCTGGCGCGCCTGCTGCGTGAGGCCGCCGCCGGCGTCTTCCCGGAGGCCGACGGCGGATGGCTGCGGGTGTCTCCGTGGAAGCAGGATCTCCAGGCGATCCTGTCGTTCACGGGTCGCGCCGTGCTCGCCGTCAGCTACGACGTGCCCGACGCGCGCCTCGCCGACCTCGGACTCGACGGCTGGGACGGGGCGTTCGCCCGGGTGCTCGTCGAGCTCGCCGGCGCGCACGGGTGGATCGACTCGCTCGACGTGCTCATGCTCGGCGCGGGCCGGGCCGGAGCGGGGGGCGGTGAACTCGTCGCGCGACCGGACCTCGCGGGGCAGCCGCGGGTCGCCTACGCCAAGAGGGTGCGCACCGACGTGCAGGTGCTCGGCCTGCCGGACCGCGACCGCCACGACGTCGTCGTGCTCGGCCACGGCGTCGCCGGGCTACGCGAGATCAGCTTCGAGGTCGACCCGGCGCATCGTGGGCACGGCGCGGGCGCCCGGCTCGCAGCGCTCGCCCTGGCCGCGGTGCCCGAGCACGAGGTCGTTGCCGTGTCGGTGGCCCCGGGCAACGCCGCGAGCCTGCGGGCCTGCCTGCGCGCCGGGTTCGAGCCGGTCGGCAGCATCCAGCTCTTCAGCAGCCGTCCGGAGCACCGGCTGTAGCCGGTTCGAGCGGCCGGGGCACCCCCAGCACGTCGAGCACGAGCCGCAGATCGGGCTCGTCGACGACGACGTCGGCCTCCTCACGCACCACGGGCTTGGCGCAGAACGCCACCCCGAGCCCGGCCGCGGCGAGCATGTCGAGGTCGTTGGCGCCGTCGCCCACCGCCACCGTGCGCTCGCGCGGGATGCCGAGCTCGCGGGCCAGCTCGCGCAGCCGCGCTGCCTTGACGCCGCGGTCGACGATGCGGCCCTCGACCCGGCCGGTGAGGCGACCCGAGGCGACCTCGAAGCGGTTGGCCGTGACGTGGGTGATCGACAGCTCGTCGGCCAGCGGCCGCACGACCTCTTCGAATCCCCCCGAGACGAGTGCGAGCGTGTGCCCGTGGCCGGCGAGGGCCGCCGCGAACTGCGCCGCGCCGGGCGTCAGCCGGACCGCCGCGCGCACCTGCTCGACCGTCTCCGTCGACAGCCCGGCCAGGGCGGCGACCCGGGCGCGCAGGCTCTCGGCGAAGTCGAGCTCGCCGCGCATGGCGGCCTCGGTCACCGCGGCGACCTCCGGCTCGACTCCCGCGAACCGCGCGAACAGCTCGATGACCTCGTCCCGGATGAACGTCGAGTCGACGTCGCAGACGACGAGCAGGGGGCCGGTGTGCCCCAGCGGCACCGGCCCCCTGCTCGAGTCGACATCGCGGGTGTCGTCGGCGTCGTCGTGCGTGCTCGTCACGTCGTCACGCTAGCGCGGGTGCCGACGCGGACGTCCGCACCGCTCACCTGCTGACGACCGGCACGTCTCGCCGCCCCGAGGTCACCTCGTGCCGCGAGACGTGCCGGCCTGTGTCACTTCGTGACGACCGCGCCCTTGGGGACCACGACGATCCCGCCTTCGCTGACGTGGAAGCCGCGGGCCCGGTCCTGCGCGGGGTCGACGCCCACCTCGGCGCCGGTCTCGACCCGGACGTTCTTGTCGAGGATCGCGTTGCGCACGAAGGCGTTGCGGGCCACCGAGACGTTGTCGAGGAGCACGCTGTCCAGCACCCGGGCGTAGCTGTGCACCCGCACCCTGGGGGAGAGCACCGAGCCCTCGACGTTCGATCCCGAGATGATGCAGCCGGGGGAGACCGCCGAGTTGATCGCGGACCCGACGCGGCCCTCCTCGTTGTGCACGAACTTGGCCGGAGCCACCGTCGACCCGACGCTGGTGAAGATCGGCCAGTCCTCGTTGTAGAGGTTGAAGATCGGCTCGAGGGCGATGAGGTCGCGGTTGGCCTCGTAGTAGGAGTCGATCGTGCCGACGTCGCGCCAGTAGGCGCGATCGCGGGCGGTCGCGCCGGGGATCTCGTTGTTGTTGAAGTCGTAGACGTATCCCTCGCCGCGGTTGACGAAGAAGGGAACGATGTCGCCACCCATGTCGTGGCTGCTGGACTCGTCCTCCGCGTCCTTGACGACGACGTCGCGCAGCACGTCGGCGTCGAAGACGTAGTTGCCCATCGAGGCGAGCACCTCGTCGGGGGAATCCGGCAACCCCTTGGCATCGGTGGGCTTCTCGCGCCAGCGACCGATGCGGCGGTGGTCGGCGTCGTCGACCTCGATGACGCCGAACTGGTCGGCCAGCGAGATCGGCTGGCGGATCGCCGCGACCGTGATGCCGGCCTTGGTCTCCATGTGCTGCTCGACCATCTGGGAGAAGTCCATGCGGTAGACGTGGTCGGCCCCCACCACGACGACGATGTCGGGGCGCTCGTCATCGAGCGTGTTGAGGCTCTGGTAGATGGCGTCGGCGCTGCCCATGTACCACTGCTTGCCGCGGCGCTGTTGAGCGGGGATCGGGGCGACGTAGTTGCCCAGCAGGGTGGACATCCGCCAGGTGCGGGTGACGTGGCGGTCGAGGCTGTGAGACTTGTACTGCGTCAACACGACAACCTTGAGGTAGCCGGAGTTGACGACGTTGCTCAGGGCGAAGTCGACGAGGCGGTAGATGCCGCCGAAGGGGACCGCGGGCTTGGCTCGGTCGGCGGTCAGCGGCATGAGCCGCTTGCCCTCGCCACCGGCGAGGACGATGGCCAGGACGTTGGGGTTGCGCGATTGTGACCTCATGCGAGGCAACGTACCGGTCCGCTATGCGGACGGGGATCGGAGACGGACCAATTTCCGGTGAAGCGGCCGCCGTCTCACGCCTCGACCAGGCACCGTCCCACGGGCGCACCGACGCGCCTGACGACCGGCCGTCGCCGTGCGGGCGACGTCACCCTGCGGGCGGCGCCGCACGGGCGGTGGCCGTCAAGAGGTGCGAGGCGCAAACCACATCGGGCGGTGTCCGCGGTCATAGGGTGCGCATGTGCGCGTAGACATTCTTTCCAAGGAATACCCCCCGGCCGTGTATGGCGGCGCCGGCGTCCACGTCGAAGAACTCGTGCGGGCCTTGCGCGCCCGTGGCGACGTCGACGTGCAGGTGCGGGCGTTCGGGGGCCCCCGCGACGAGGCGGGAACCACCGGCTACCCGGATCTGCCCCAGCTGAGCTCGGCAAATGCCGCTCTGCAGACGATCGGCGTCGATGTGACGATGGCCGCCGACTGCGAGGGCGCCGACCTGCTGCACTCCCACACGTGGTACGCCAACATGGCCGGCCACCTGGGCTCCCTTCTCGCCGGGGCCCCCCACATCGTCTCGGCCCACAGCCTCGAGCCGCTGCGCCCGTGGAAGGCCGAGCAGCTCGGGGGCGGCTACCGGGTCTCGTCGTGGGTCGAGAAGACCGCCTACGAGGCGGCGGCCGCGGTCATCGCCGTGAGCTACGGCATGCGCAATGACATCCTCAAGTGCTACCCGAGCATCGACCCCGACCACGTGCCGGTCGTGCACAACGGCATCGACTCCACCGACTGGCAGCCGGACACCTCGGATGCGGCCAAGGACACGTGTCGCCAGTACGGCATGGACCCCGACAAGCCGTCGGTCCTCTTCGTCGGCCGCGTCACCCGGCAGAAGGGGCTGCCGCACCTGTTGCGCGCGGCTCGGCAGCTGCCGGCCGACGTGCAGCTCGTGCTCTGCGCCGGCGCCCCCGACACTCCCGAGATCCAGGCCGAGGTCGAGGGCCTCATGGACGAGCTGCGCCAGACCCGCAGCGGCGTCGTGCTCATCGCCGAGCACCTGCCCCGCCCCAAGGTCATCGCGCTGGAGTCGCACGCCACCGTCTTCGCCTGCCCCTCGGTCTACGAGCCGCTGGGCATCGTCAACCTCGAGGCCATGGCCTGCGAGGCAGCCGTCGTGGCCACGGCCACCGGCGGCATCCCCGAGGTCGTCGTCGACGGTGAGACCGGCTGGCTCGTCGACATCGAGCAGAAGGACGACGGCACCGGCACCCCGCTCGACCCGGCCAAGTTCGAGTCCGACCTGGCAGCCGCGCTCACCGAGGCCGTCAGCGACCCCGAGCGCGCGAAGCGCATGGGCAAGGCGGGCCGGAAGCGCGCGGTCGAGGAGTTCTCGTGGTCGGCGATCGGCGACCGCACGATGGAGGTCTACCGCTCGGTGCTCGAGCGCAGCTGAGTGCTGGCCGGGTTCCAGCAACAGCCGGGTTCCCAGCAACAGCCGGCGGCCGGGTCGCGTCAATCGTCGCGGCCCGGCCGCAGCCCTGCCAGGTGCAGAGCCGCGACGTTGACCGCGCGGCTGAGCGCCGTGTCCGCCGCGGCGGACAGCTCGCGCAGGGCCCGGGCCCGGCGCTCGATGCTCGCGGCCCCCGTGCCGTCGGCCGGCGCCGACCGGGCGAACCGGGCGAGATCGCCGATGGCCCCTGCCGTCGCGATGAGCCGCGCGGCCCGCGGCGCGAGCCCCGTCGGCAGCCCCCACGAACCTGCGTCGAGTCTGGCCCCCGCCTCGTCGGCCAGACCCCTCGAGGCCCACGGCGTCGGACCGCCCTCGAGGCTGTCGGTCGCGCGTCGCACCGCGTCGTCGAGTGCGCGCTGCGTCTCGCGCAGCGACCACGCGTCGAGCACGTGCGGGGGCACCGGGTCGCTGTCGTCGTGCGTCCACCGCACCGCCAGACCCCTGTCCCCGGGCGGGCCGTAGCCCTCCACCGCGGGCACGAGACCGCCGCCCAGCCCCGGCACGAAGACGCACTCGCCGGCGGCCAGGGCCGCGTCCCGCAGGTCGCCCCCGCGCGGCAGGTCACCGTAGTCGCCGGGTCGGGGGAGCGCCACGAGCACGACCCGCTCCCCGAGGGAGTGCCACGTCTCCAGCCACGTTCGCGCGCCCTGCGCGTGATCGGCATCGGGCGTCGCACGCCCCACGGCGGTGTCGACGTCGACCCGCCCCGAGAGGTAGCAGGTGGCCCACAGCGCCATCCGAGCGCTGGCGGGGAGTTCGGGCATTCGCCCATGGTAGGTCGCGCGGGGCGCCGCCGAGCATGCCGTCGGGCTTGACGCGAGTAGCGCGTAGCTGTGCCTTAGGGTCTGGGGCATGAGCGATGTGCTGGAGTTCGCGGGGGTGAGCGTCGTCCGCGGGCAGAACACCCTCCTGCAGGACATCGACTGGGAGGTCGAGGAGGGCCAGCGCTGGGTGATCCTCGGCCCCAACGGCGCGGGCAAGACGACGCTGCTGCAGGTCGCGGCGGCCCGGATGCACCCGACCCGCGGCGTCGCGGGAGTGCTCGGCGAGGTGCTCGGGGCCGTCGACGTCTTCGAGCTGCGACCCCGCATCGGCCTGGCCAGCGAGGTGCTCGCCGACCGCATCCCCGCCGGGGAGCGCGTCATCGACGCGGTCGTCACGGCCTCCTACGGGGTCGTCGGGCGGTGGCGGGAGACGTATGACGACCTCGACCTCGCCCGGGCCCACGAGTTGCTCGGCGCCCTCGGCGCGGGGCACCTCGCCGAGCGCACGTTCGGCACCCTCTCGGAGGGGGAGCGCAAGCGGGTGCAGATCGCTCGGGCGCTCATGACCGACCCCGAGCTCATGCTCCTCGACGAGCCGGCCGCCGGCCTCGACCTCGGCGGTCGGGAGGACCTCGTCGCCCGCCTCGGCGCGCTCGCCGAAGACCTCGAGGCCCCGGCGCTCGTGCTCGTCACCCACCACGTCGAGGAGATCCCGCCGGGCTTCACCGACGTGCTCCTGCTGCGCGACGGCAAGGTCGTGGCCGCCGGGCCGCTCGAGCTCACGCTGACGGAGGCCAACCTCGAGCGCACGTTCGGCATGCCGCTCGTGCTGGAGCAGCGCGGCCGTCGCTATGCCGCGCGGGCCCGCGAGGACGCCCCGACGACGTAGGGAGCCGGGCGGCCTCGGGCGCGGCGCCCCCGGCCCTCGGCGCCCGCGGCCCGCTCGACGCCCTGGGTGTCGACCCCCAATCGGGGTCGGGGTGTGTCGGGGCAGGAACCAGGGTGCCGCCAGGGTCGTCGCACTGTATACAGGGGTCAAGGGGCGCCGCCTCGCCGCGGGCCCGCCCGCGCGAGCGACGAACAGGGGTGATGACGTGCCGGATTGGCTGCAGGGCAACGAATGGGCCGTCTGGCTGGCGTTGGCCTTGGTGCTCGGGGTCGTCGAGGCGGCCACGGTCGACTTCATCTTCATGATGATGGCCGGCGGCGCGGTCGCCGCCGCGGTCGTGGCCCTGCTCGGGTTTCCGGTCGTCGCGCAGGTGCTCGTCGCGGCCGTCGTGTCGGTCGCGCTGCTCGGCGTCGTCCGGCCCATCGCGAAGAAGCACCTCGACACTCGGGACGGGCCCGCGATCGGCACCGCCCGCTACATCGGCCGGGTCGGCGTGGCCGTCGAGGCCATCGACGAGCGGCACGGGCTCCTGCGCGTCGACGGCGACACATGGACGGCGCGGATCGATGCAGGGGACACCCCCATCTCGGTCGACTCGCAGGCGCGGGTCACCGCGGTCGACGGCGCGACCCTCGTCGTGACGCCGGCGGCGCCGCTGCAGGACGTGCCCCCGCGCCCCACGAACGAGCCCCGGTGACCCGCCGGTGACATCGGCAGCGGGTCCGCTGCGTCACCGTCCCGGCCCCGCCACGGCGACACGGACCGGTCGCCCACCATCAGACTCATCCAGCACCAGGGAGGAACGCACATGGATTTCGGACTGATCCTGCTGCTGCTCATCGTCATCTTCGCGGTCGTCGTCGTCGTGCGCGCCGTGCGGATCGTGCCGCAGCAGACGTCGCAGATCGTCGAACGACTCGGCAAGTATTCGCGCACCCTCGACCCGGGCATCCACCTCTTGGTGCCCTTCGTCGACAAGGTCCGGGCGAACATCGACCTGCGTGAGCAGGTCGTCAGCTTCCCGCCGCAGCCGGTCATCACGAGCGACAACCTCGTCGTCAACATCGACACCGTCATCTACTACGCGGTGACCGACGCCAAGGACGCGGTCTACGAGATCGCCAACTTCATCCAGGGCATCGAGCAGCTGACCGTCACCACGCTGCGCAACGTCATCGGCTCGATGGACCTCGAGCAGACGCTGACAAGCCGCGACCAGATCAACGGCCAGCTGCGCGGCGTGCTCGACGAGGCGACCGGCCGCTGGGGCATCCGCGTCGCCCGCGTCGAGCTCAAGGCCATCGACCCGCCGCACAGCGTGCAGGACTCGATGGAGAAGCAGATGCGCGCCGAGCGCGACCGCCGCGCCGCGATCCTCACGGCGGAGGGTGTCAAGCAGTCGGCGATCCTCACCGCCGAGGGTGAGAAGCAGAGCCAGATCCTGCGGGCCGAGGGCTCGGCCCAGTCGCGCATCCTCGAGGCCCAGGGCCAGGCCCGGGCGATCCAGCAGGTCTTCGACGCGATCCACCGCGGCAAGCCCGACCAGAAGCTGCTCGCCTACCAGTACCTGCAGGTGCTGCCGCAGCTGGCCCGCGGCGACGCCAACAAGATGTGGATCGTGCCGGGCGAGTTCACCGAGGCGCTCAAGGGATTCGGCGCCGCGTTCGGGGCCGAGAGCAGCCGCCCGTTCGACTTCGGCGGCTCCGACGACGACTACACACCCGCCGACGCCCCCGCGGCCGAGGACCTGCCCTTCGGCAAGACCGCGCTGCAGGACCCCGCGGAGGCACTCGCCGAGGCGCGCGACGAGGCCGCCCGGTCCGTCGCCGAGGCCGAGGGCGCGTCGCGCTCGCCGGTCCGGGGCGGCCAGCACGCCCTCGGCGGCGCCCATGCCGCCCCCCAGGCGCCGATCGGCGACCGGGCACCGGCCGCTCCTGCCGCCGAGCCCGAGCAGCGCGGCTGACCCGGTCTCGCTGCCGCGCGGCGGTCGCGCGGCGGCAGACGTCCCCGCGAGGACACCCCGGCACCCCGTTAGGGTGTCGGGGTGTCAGCGTTCGAGGTCATCGCCATCCTGTTGGCCGGCATGGCCGCCGGCACGATCAACACCATCGTCGGCTCCGGGTCGCTCGTGACGTTTCCGA
This sequence comes from Kineosphaera sp., assembly GCA_039812485.1. Lineage (GTDB taxonomy): Bacteria > Actinomycetota > Actinomycetes > Actinomycetales > Dermatophilaceae > Kineosphaera. Next base: position 5,806 of record JBDIAP010000001.1, on the reverse strand, counting down.
CGTTGCTCTTCTTCGGCTATCCGCCGCTCGTGGCCAATATCAGCAACAACATCGGCCTCGTCCCGGGCGGGATCAGCGGCGTCCACGGTTATCGCCGCGAACTCGCGCGGGCGGTGCCGACGATCCGCCACCTCGGGCCGGCGTCTCTCGTCGGCGGCATCATCGGCGCATTGCTGCTGCTCGTGCTGCCCGAGAGCGTCTTCGACGCGGTCGTCCCCGCCCTCATCTTCGTCGGGCTGCTGCTCGTCGTCTTCGGCCCGGCACTGCAGAAGCGGGCCCGCGCGCACCACCCGGCGACCGGCGCCCCGGACCGTAAGGTCCTCGTGTGGGTGCTCGTGGCGCTGACCGGCGTCTACGGCGGCTACTTCGGTGCCGCCCAGGGGGTCATCCTCATCGGGCTGCTGAGCACGCTCATGTCCGAGGAGCTGCAGGTGCTCAACGGCCTGAAGAACCTGCTCGCGCTCATCGTCAACGGTGTCGCGGCGCTCACGTTCGTCGTGTTCAGCAGCCATCACGTGGACTGGCGCGCGGCCGCCCTCGTCGGGGTCGGCAGTCTCATCGGCGGCGTCATCGGGGCCCGCATCGGGCGCCGGCTGCCGCCGCTCGTGCTGCGCGGGGTCATCATCGTCGTCGGCGTCGTGGCCATCCTCAAGATGACCGTCTTCGCCTGATGCCCATCGTCATCGAGGATCCGAGCGACGAGCGCGTCGCCGACTACCTGCGCCTGACCGACATGGCCCTGCGCACCCGGCTCGAACCCGAGCACGGGCTCTACCTCGCCGAGAGCGAGAAGGTCATCCGCCGGGCGCTCGCCGCGGGCCACCGGCCGCGCTCGTTCCTCATGGCCCCGCGCTGGCTCGACGACCTGGCCGGGCTCGTCGCCGACGCCGAGGCGGGCGGCGTGCCCGTCTACGTGGGCGAACCGGATGTCATCCGCTCGCTCACCGGGTTTCACCTGCATCGTGGCGCGCTCGCGTCCATGCACCGACCCCGGCTGCGGCGGGTCGAGGACCTGCTGGCGGGGGCCCGCCGCGTCGTCGTGCTCGAAGACATCGTCGATCACACGAACGTCGGGGCCGTGTTTCGGTCGGTGGCCGCGCTCGGCGTCGATGCGGTGCTCGTCACGCCGCGGTGCGCCGATCCCCTCTACCGGCGCAGTGTGCGGGTGTCGATGGGCACGGTCTTCCAGGTGCCGTGGACGCGGATCGAACCGTGGCCGGCGGCCATCGACGGCCTCCGACGGCAGGGGTTCACGGTGGCGGCGCTCGCGCTGTCGCCCGAGGCCATCGGCCTCGACGAGGTGGCCGCGGATCCGCCGCACCGGCTCGCGCTCGTGCTCGGCACGGAGGGTGACGGGCTCGCTGCCCGCACGGTCACCCGCAGCGACCTCGTCGTGCGCATCCCCATGGCCGGTGGGGTCGACTCCCTCAACGTCGCCGCGGCCGGCGCGGTGGCGATGTGGGCGCTGCGCGCCGATCGGCCGTGATCCCCGGGTGCGCGCCGCGACGACGCCGGAACCCGACGGGCGGGCCACCGCGGCTCGGTGGCCCGCCCCGTCGCGGATGGCCCGGCGTCAGCCCGCGATCGCGTAGGTGCCCGTGAGGGTCGCGCGGCCGATGATGTGGCCGAGCATGAGGAACGACGCCTTGGCCGGGGTCGTGTCGGCCTCGATGCCCAGCTCGTCGGTGTCGAGGGCATGCACGGCGAAGATGTAGCGGTGCGGGCGGTCGCCGGGGGGCGGGGCGGCGCCGCCGAAATCGCGGGTGCCGAAGTCGTTGGGCAGCTGCACGACCGTGCCCGGCAGCGACCCGCCGCCGATGTGCCCAGCGCCCTCGGGCGCCTGTGTAGCGTCGGCTGCCAACCCGACGGCGAACCAGTGCCAGAAGCCCGACGGTGTCGGGGCGTCGGGGTCGAAGCACGAGAGCACGAACGACTTCGTGCCCTCGGGCGCGCCCGACCAGTTCAACGCGGGCGAGAGGTTGTCCTCACCGAACGCGTGCTTGGCCGGCAGCGGCTGCCCGTCGGCGAAGTCCGGGCTCGTCACCTCGAACGACGCGGTCTGGGGCAGTAGCGAATAGGGGTCGGGGGCCTGGGGTCGGTCCAAGTTCATGGCCCGACTCTAACCGTCGAGGAGTGCCCGTCCCAGGGCGGAATCGACGATGAGCGAATCGACGATCCCGCCGCGGACGACCGCCCGGACGGCCGGGGCCTTGGCGGGCCCGAGCACGAGTCCGCAGACGTGCGGGATGGCCAGCAGGGCGTCGGCGCCGAGGCTGACCACGCGCCGCTCCAGGTCAGGGTGCCTGATCCGGCCGTCGGCGTCGAAGAACACGCCGGAGACCTCGCCGACGATGCCCTGTGCCCGCAGCTCCTCACGCGCCGCGGGACGGATCGAGTCGTAGACGGTCGAGGTGCCCGGCCCCCAAGAGCCGACACCGACGATCGCGCGCGTCACCCTGTGGGTGTGCTCGAGGGCCTGCGCGACCGAGGACTGTCGGCGCACCGTCGCCGCGGCGTCCTCATCGTCGACGAGGAGCGGCGCATAGAACACGTGACCTCGGCCGCCCGAGACGCGAGCGGCGTGGACGACGACCTCGACGGCGCTCGCGTCACCGCCGGGCGGGGGCTGGGCGCCGCACATCTGCACGATGTCGACGGGAGCCAACGACGTCAGGGCCTGCACCATCGCATAGACCTCGCGAGCCCAGGGCAGGCCGAGCACGTCGTCGGCGATGACGACCTCGGAGAGGTAGGCGGCAGCCGCGGCGCCGAGCCGGGCCCGCGCGTCGGAGGGCGTGTCGCCGTCGGTGTCGATGACGAGGCACTCCCGCAGGCCCAGCGCGTCGGCCAGGCGTGCCGACAGGTCGAGGTCGAGGTCACCGGGATTGCCGATCTCGATGCGCACGAAACCGCTCTGCACCGCCTCCTCGAGCAGGCGGGCCACCTTGAACCGGCTGACGTCGAGGTCACGCGCGATCTCGACCTTGGACGCCCCCTCGACGTAGAACCGCCGGGCGACCGTGCCGAGGAGCACGGCGTGCAAAGGCCCAGCGACGCGGCCTGCCCCGGCCGCCGGTGCGCTGCGTCCGCTCATCTGATCAGCCTCCCGTGCCCCTGCGTAGCTGCACCAGCGTACGGCCGCCGTGTGGGCGAGGCGGGCGCGACGAAGGCCGCGTTGTCACTGCCCGGGGTCGCCCGGCAACGAGCGTGGTCGCAAGCTTGAATCATCGCGCCGAACGGCTGCGGCCCGCCCTATTGACAACGACTCGACGTCGCACTTGAATGCATCCGCAACCCTCATATGTGCACGGTGTGTGCTCATATGAGCAAGCCTCAACGAGGAGGACGTGTGTCGAGGACACGAACCAGGGCGGTGGCGGTCTCCGTCGCCGCTGTGACGGCGGTCGGCCTGTCCGGCTGCGCCGGGTGGGGCGGGGGTGGCACGTCAGGGGATCCGAACGCCGTGAACGTGCTCATGGTCAACAACCCGCAGATGATGGACCTGCAGCAGCTCACCGCGGAGAACTTCACCGCCAAGACCGGCATCAAGGTCAACTTCACCGCGCTGCCCGAGAACGATGTGCGCGACAAGATCAGCCAGGAGTTCAGCTCGCAGGCAGGCCAATACGACGTCGCCTCGCTGAGCAACTTCGAGATCCCGATCTATGCCAAGGCGAAGTGGGTCGCCCCGCTGAGCGACTACATCGCTGCGGACCCGGCCTTCGCGCAGGACGACATCCTGGCGCCGATGACGACGTCGCTGTCGGTCGACGGCACCGTCTATGGGGAGCCGTTCTACGGCGAGAGCAGCTTCCTCATGTATCGCAAGGACGTCATGGACGCCAAGGGCATCACGGTGCCCGCCAAGCCGACGTGGCAGGAGGTCGCCGACATCGCGGCCAAGGTCGACGGCGCGCAGCCGGGCATGAAGGGCATCTGCCTGCGTGGCCAGCCCGGCTGGGGCCAGATCTTCGCGCCGCTCACGACGGTCGTCAACACGTTCGGTGGCACCTGGTTCACCAAGGACTGGCAGGCGCAGGTCAACGCGCCGCCGTTCAAGGAGGCCGTCAACTTCTACGTCGACCTCGTGCGCGCGCACGGTGAGCAGGGCGCCCCACAGGCCGGCTTCACCGAGTGCCTCAACAATCTCATGACCGGCAAGGTCGCCATGTGGTATGACGCCACGTCGGCGGCGGGCTCCCTGGAGTCGGAGGACTCGCCCTACAGGGGCAAGTTCGGCTATGCCGCGGCCCCCGTCGTCAAGACGAAGAGCTCGGGGTGGCTGTATTCGTGGGCCTGGTCGATCCAGCAGGCCAGTCCCCGCAAGGACGCCGCCTGGAAGTTCATCTCCTGGGCGAGCAGCAAGGAGTACGAGGAGCTCGTGGGGCAGAAGCTCGGGTGGACGCGCGTGCCCGCCGGCAAGCGCGCCTCGACCTATGAGAACGCCGAATACCTCAAGGTCGCCGCGGCGTTCGCCGAGCCGACCCGCGACGCGATCGCGTCGGCCGACCCGCTCAACCCCGGCGTCCAGCCGCGCCCGGCGCAGGGCGTGCAGTTCGTCGACATCCCCGAGTTCCCCGACCTGGGCACCCAGGTGAGCCAGGACGTCAGCGCGGCCATCGCCGGTCAGATGACCGTCGACGAGGCGCTCGACAAGGGCCAGCGGCTCGCCGAGGACGTCGCCCAGACCTACCGTGAGCGAGGCCAGCAGTGAGTCCCGTCGCCCGTAACCCCACGAACAACCCGCTGGCCACCGGCCCGGCCAAGGAGTCGCGCATGCAGCGCAGCGGGGCTTGGGCCCGACGCATGCCGCTGCTGCCGGCGCTGATCTTCGTCATCCTGCTCACCCAGATCCCGTTCGTCGCGACGATCGTCATCTCGTTCATGCGCTGGAACGCCTATTACCCCGAGGACGTCGGGTTTGCGGGATTCAGCAATTTCGTCAAGGTCTTCACCGACATCAACGCGCGGCAGGCGATCATCGTGACGATCGTGCTCACGGTCGCCGTCGTGCTCATCAGCCTCATTCTCGGGCTCATCGCGGCGTTGCTGCTGGACCGCAAGTTCCTGGGCCGGGGCATCGTGCGCACGATGATGATCACGCCGTTCCTCGTCGTGCCGATCGCCGCGGCCCTGCTGTGGAAACACGCGCTCTACAACCCTGTCTACGGGCTCTTCAACGGAATGTTGCGGCTGCTCTTCGGTGAGAACGCGCCGCAGCCCGACTGGATCAGCGAGCACCCCCTGTGGGCGGTCATCATGGCCATCGTCTGGCAGTGGACGCCGTTCATGATGCTCATCCTGCTCGCCGGCCTGCAAAGCCGCCCGCTCGACGTCGTCGAAGCGGCCCGCATCGACGGGGCCAGCGCCTGGCAGATCTTCACGCACATGACGTTGCCGCACATGCGCCCGTTCATGGAGCTCGCGGCACTGCTCGGCGCAATCAACATCGTGCAGAACTTCGACCACGTCTTCACGATCACCTCAGGTGGTCTGGGCACCGCGAACCTGCCGTATTACATCTATCAGACCTTCTACACCGCCCACGATTATGGCCGCGCCTCCGCTGCCGGCGTCATCGTCGTGCTCGGCACGATCATCATCGCGACGCTTGCGCTGCGGACTGTGTTCACGATTTTCAATGAGGAGACACGATGAGCGGCGAGGAAGCGGGCGGACGCCGGATCAGGAATACAACCAGGGTGAGAATCGCCCGTGACGAGCGCGAGGGTCAGCAATGAGCACTATTGAGACCAGGTTGGGCGCGGTCGAGGTGCGCCACAAGAAGCCGGGCATCGGTTCGCAT